>DXDV01000146.1 GCA_019115345.1 Candidatus Intestinimonas stercorigallinarum
GTTCTGCGGCATGGAGGGGCGGATTGAGGGCGTCCCAGGAATGTCTTGAAAATTCGACATGTTTGAATCATGTGACACCCCGGCCCAGCCTTTTGTACGAAAGGGAAACCCTTGCATCTGTATAAAAAAGACAGGGCCCGCCGCAGAATTTTTCAATTCTGCAACGGACCCTATCTCTATTACAAAATATCTATATACTCGCCGCTCAGCGCCTTGTTCATACTGCGCACGGCGCAGAATTTTCCGCACATGGAACAGCTGTCCTCGTGCTCCGGCGACCGGTCCGCCCGGATGGCCTTGGCGGTCTCCGGGTCAATGGAGCAGGCCCACTGCTTCTCCCAGTCGAAGGTCCGCCGGGCATCGGCCATGGCGTCGTCCAGGTCTCTGGCATGGGGGATCTTTTTCGCGATATCAGCGGCGTGGGCCGCGATCTTGGAGGCTACGATGCCCTGCTTCACGTCCTCCACATTGGGCAGGGCAAGGTGCTCCGCCGGAGTCACATAGCACAGGAAGGCCGCGCCGGAGGCCGCCGCGATGGCGCCGCCGATGGCGGATGTGATGTGGTCATAGCCCGGGGCGATGTCGGTGACGATGGGCCCCAGCACATAGAAGGGCGCCCCCATACAAATGGTCTGCTGCAGCTTCATGTTGGCCTCGATCTGATCCATGGGCATGTGGCCGGGGCCCTCCACCATCACCTGCACATCTCTGGCCCAGGCCCGCTTGGTCAGCTCGCCCAGGCGTACCAGTTCCTCGATCTGGCACACATCGCTGCCGTCGGCCAGACAGCCGGGCCGGCAGGCGTCGCCCAGAGAGATGGTCACGTCATACTCCCGGCAGATGTCCAGGATCTGGTCAAAATATTCGTAAAAGGGGTTTTCCTCCCCCGTCATGCTCATCCACGCAAAGACCAGGGAGCCGCCCCGGGAGACGATGTTCATCTTCCGCTTGTGGGTTTTGATCTGATCGATGGTCTTGCGGGTAATGCCGCAGTGGAGGGTGACGAAATCCACGCCGTCCTGGGCGTGGAGGCGGATCACGTCAATGAAATCCCGGGCCGTCAGGGTGGCCAGGTCCCGCTGATAGTGGATGACGCTGTCATAAACGGGCACGGTGCCGATCATGGCAGGGCACTCCCGGGTCAGCCTCTGGCGAAAAGGCTGGGTGTTGCCGTGGGAGGACAGGTCCATGATGGCCTCCGCCCCCATGCGGACGGCGGCCATGACCTTCTCCATCTCCACGTCGTAGTCCTTACAATCCCGGGAGACGCCCAGATTCACGTTGATCTTGGTCCGCAGCATGGAGCCGACGCCGTTGGGGTCCAGGCAGGTGTGCAGCCTGTTGGCGCAGATGGCCACTTGGCCTCTGGCCACCAGATCCCGGATCTCCTCCTCGGTGCGGTACTCCTTGGCGGCCACCGCTTTCATCTCAGGGGTAATGACGCCCCTTCTGGCCGCTTCCATCTGTGTGGCATAGTTCCTCATCGTTTCCCTTTCCTTTCAGACTGATCTGTTTTCTTCGGCAAAATAACCGTTGAGCGCGAAGTTATGGGCCATGGGCCCGCTGCCCTTTCCCAGATCCAGCATAGCCCCCAGAGCGCCGGAGATGTACGCTTTGGCCCGTTCGATGGACGCCTCCAGGGAGAAGCCCTTGGCCAGGTTGGCGGCAATGGCGGAGGAGAGGGTGCAGCCGGTGCCGTGGGTGTTGGAGTTTTGGACCCGCTTTCCCGGGAACCACCGGGCCTGACCGCCGGCATACAGCAGGTCGTCGGCATCGCTGACACTGTGGCCTCCCTTCACCAGCACGGCGCAGCCGTGGGCCCGGGCAATGGCGGCGGCGGCCTGCTCCATGTCCCCCCGATCATGGATGGACCGCCCGGAGAGGACCTCCGCCTCCGGGATATTGGGGGTGACCAGCGCCGCCATGGGCAGCAGCATGGCCTTCAACACAGAGACGGCCTCCGTCTCCATCAGGGCCGAGCCGCTGGTGGCCACCATCACCGGGTCCACCACGACGCGCTCCGCCTTCCAGTCCGTCAGGGCTTTGGCAATGACCTCGATGAGCGCCCCGCTGGACACCATGCCGATCTTCACCGCGTCGGGCCGGATATCGGAAAAGATCATGTCCAGCTGCTGGCGGAGAAAGTGGGGCGGGACCTCCAGGATGCCGGCGACGCCGGTGGTGTTCTGGGCGGTCAGGGCCGTGACGGCGCTCATGCCGTAGACCCCGTTCATGGTCATGGTTTTCAGATCGGCCTGAATACCGGCGCCTCCGCTGCAGTCGCTGCCTGCAATGGTCAATGCTGTTTTCACGAAAAATGCCTCCTTTTGTTTCGCAGCATCGTTTTGTTAAGCGGCATAAGGTGGTGCCCCCAATGTGCCGCCGGGTCCGTCATCCCTTCCTCAGTTCGTCATAGGCCTGCCGCAGCCCCTCCGCCGCGGCTCTGGGATCGGCCGCCTTCATGATGGCGGAGACCACGCAGATGCCCCCGATGGGGATGCCTTTCAGCACGCCCAGGTTGTCCCGGTTCAGCCCGCCGATGGCATTGACGGGGATGGGCACGGCCCTGCAGATCTCCCCCAGGGTATCGGTGGAGGTCATGATGGTGATCACCTTTGTGGTGGTGGGGTAGATGGCCCCCACCCCCAGATAGTCCGCGCCCTGCTCCAGGGCCTCCAGGGCCTGGGGGACGGTCTTGGCTGTGGCGCCCACGATCTTTTCCGGACCCAATATCGTTCTGGCCAGCTCCACCGGCATGTCGGACTGGCCCACGTGGACGCCGTCCACCTCCGCCGCCAGGGCCACGTCCACCCGGTCGTCCACCACCAGCGGCACCTGATAGCGAAGCGCGAGGGCGTGGACCTGTCGGGCCAAACGGATGTATTCCCTGGTGGAGCGCTCCTTCTCCCGGAGCTGCAGGAAGGTCACGCCCCCCTGAAGGGCCAGCTCTACCTTTTCCAGAAAGACCTCCTCAGAGAGGCCGGTGCTGTCGGTCACCAGGTAGAGGGTGGTATCAAGCGTTTTCACCGTAAAATTCCTCCATACGTTTGCAGGCTTGGATGGCGCCGCCATCCAGGGTGGAGAGCTGGTCCAGCAGGTTGACCAGGAAGGTACCGCTCCCCTTTGGGGTGGCCGCCAGTTCGCCGGCCACCCCCAGGGTGACACAGGCCGATTTTGCCGCCGCCAGAGGGGCGGCTGCCGTCAGGAAGCAGGCGCACAGCGCCCCCAGCATACAGCCCGTGCCGGTGACGCTGCCCAGCTGGGGTGTGCCGTTGTGGATGGCCGTGACGCCGCTTCCGCCGGTCACCAGATCGGTCTGGCCGCTGGCCAGAATCACGCAGCCCCAGCGGCGGGCCAGCGCGCCGGCGGCTTGGGCCACCGCCGCCGGGGCAAGGGACTTGTCCCCGTCCACACCGGAGGCGGTGTAGTCCGGTTGGTCGAGCGCCATGATCTCAGCGTAGTTGCCCTTGAGCACCATCGGCGGAGCATGATCCAGCAGCTTCCGGGCATAGTCCCGGCGCAGCCTGGAGCAGGCGACTCCTACCGCGTCCAGGACGACCGGGATGCCCCTCTCCCGGGCCGTCCCGGCGGAACGCCACATGGCCTCCATCCGCACGTCGGTGAGGTTGCCCAGATTGAGCAGCAGGGCCGCCGCCGTGGCGGTGATCTCCTCCACCTCCCGGGGATGCTCCGCCATAATGGGGCGGGCGCCCAGGGCCAGCACGGCGTTGGCGCACTGGTTGATGGAGATGGGATTGGTGATGGCATGGATCAGGGGGGCCTCTGTCCGCAGAGCGCGGAGCATCGCGGGGAGAGATTCACACATGGGGTTTCACCTGCTTTCCGGACGGATGGAGGAGGAAATAGATCAGTGCGGCTGCCAGGAAAAGGGCGATCACGCCCCAGGCTATCCAGTTCCACAGAGGATCCGCCGTTCGGAACACCATGCCGGTAAGGATCTTGATCAGCAGATATCCGATCACGCCCAGAGCGGCGATGGCGGCGGCGTTGGACAGGACGCTGCTCCCTTCCTCAAAGCTCCGGTCGGAAAGCATCCGCTGGAACCGGGGCAGGACCCCGGCCCGGGCCAATTGGCGCAGGAACACGAAGGCCACCGAGCCGCCGATGAGGGTGCCGCACAGGAAGGAGGGCACATAGAACAGCCAGGTCAGCCCCTCCCGATGCAGCAGCAGGGCCATCACCGGGTAGGAGACGATGGCGCCGATGATGCCGGTACCCACCACCTCGCCGATGACGGCACAGATCAGCTTTCCCCTGGAGGCCCGATAGAGCACGCCGGACAGGAAGGCGCCGAACACCGCCCCGGTGAGGGCCAGGGGCGGGATGCCCATGGTGCTCATACGGATGATCCCGATGAGGGCGGCGCACAGCAGGGCGTACCAGGGGCCCATCAGCACTGCGCACACGATGTTGATGAGGTGGGCGGTGGGACACATGCCTTCCACCCGGAGGATGGGGGAGATCACTACGCCGATGGCCACCATCATGGCCAGAAAAACCATGCGCAAAACTTTTTTGGAATGATTCATTGCCTGACACCCTTTTCGTAAGTAAGATTACGAAAGCGAACGGCTTTCGCACGGTCGAGGCTCACTAGCCTCCTCTCACCCCGAAACACGGGTTCCCATCGCAGAGTTCCTCAGACGCAAGGCGCTCCCCTTCCGTCCGCCCATTCCGTTTGACATATCCTCCTTTCTGCGCAAAAAAGCGGGGA
>DXDV01000147.1 GCA_019115345.1 Candidatus Intestinimonas stercorigallinarum
GGCGATCTTCTGGATCTCGTGGGAGGTGCGGAAGCCGTCAAAGAAGTTCAGGAAGGGGACGCGGCCCTTGATGGCGGCCAGGTGGGCCACGGCGCCCAGATCCATGACCTCCTGGGGGTTGGACTCGCACAGCATGGCAAAGCCGGTCTGGCGGCAGGCCATGACGTCGGAGTGGTCGCCGAAGATGTTCAGGCTCTGGGCGGCCACGGTACGGGCGGAAACGTGGAACACCGCGGGGAGCAGCTCGCCGGCGATCTTGTACATGTTGGGGATCATCAGCAGCAGGCCCTGGGAGGCGGTGTAGGTGGTGGTCAGCGCGCCGGCGTTCAGAGAGCCGTGCACGGTACCGGCGGCGCCGGCCTCGGACTGCATCTCGATGACACGCACGGGATCGCCGAAGATGTTCTTGCGGCCCGCGGCGGCCCACTGGTCGACGTTATCGGCCATGGGGCTGGAGGGGGTGATGGGGTAGATGCCCGCCACCTCGGTGAAGGCGTAAGAAACGTGTGCTGCGGCAGTGTTGCCGTCCATGGACTTCTTTTTTCTGGCCATGTTGATCGTTCCTCCTTATTCAAATGGATGCGGCTCCATTTTCTAGCCCTTTAATAGTAACACTCCTTTCCCCGTTTGTAAATCGAATCTTGCTCCATTCGAAGATTTTCGGCGATGAGCCTAAAATTGGTCCCTCCAATTTGTAGATTCTTAAAAAAGGGAAGGCCCCCCGCCTTGAAAACCCCTGGAAAATCGGGTATAGTTATGGAAAAAAGTTCACGGCGAGGAGGTGCGCAACCGTGCTCTGCAAGCTTGACTCCCTGGGGCTCCACGGGATCACGGGCTATCCGGTGACGGCGGAGTGCGATCTCTCCAGCGGTCTGCCCAATTTTGACATCGTGGGCCTCCCCGACACGGCGGTGAAGGAGGCCCGGGAGCGGGTCCGTTCCGCCATCCGGAACTGCGGCTTTACCTTCCCCGTCTCCCGCATCACAGTCAATCTGGCCCCCGCCGACCGGCGGAAGGGGGGCACCCTCTACGACCTGCCCATCCTGGTGGGCATCCTCTGCGCCGGCGGGCAGCTGCCGCCCCCGGAGCGGGGGGCGGCCCTTGTGGGGGAGCTCTCCCTCTCCGGCCAGGTGCGTCCGGTGACGGGGATGCTCCCCATGGCCCTGGCCGCCCGGGAGGCGGGGTTCACCACCCTCTACGTCCCCGCCGGCTCCGCCTCCGAGGCCACCCTGGCCGGGGGGCTTACCGTCTACCCCGTGGAGAACGTGGCCCAGCTGGCCGCCCACCTCCGGAAGGAGGCCCTCCTCACCCCGGAGCCCCCCTGGACGCCGGTACCGGCGGCGGGGCTGGGGCCGGACTTCGCCGACGTGAAGGGCCAGGCGCCGGTGAAGCGGGCCCTGGAGATCGCCGCCGCAGGCGGCCACAACCTGCTGATGGTGGGCCCGCCGGGGTCGGGCAAGTCCATGCTGGCCCGGCGGCTGCCCTCCATCCTCCCCGACCTCACCCGGCGGGAGGCCCTGGAATGCACCCAGGTCCACTCCGTGCTGGGCCTCACCAGCCGGGAAGAACCCCTCCTCACCCGCCGCCCCTTCCGCGCCCCCCACCACACCATCTCGGTGATGGGTCTCTCCGGCGGCGGCTCCCCGCCCCGGCCGGGAGAGATCTCCCTGGCCCACAACGGGGTCCTCTTCCTGGACGAGCTGCCCGAGTTCCACAAGGAGACCCTGGAGGTGCTGCGGCAGCCCCTGGAGGACGGCAGGGTCCAGATCTCCCGGGTGTCGGGCACCGAGGTTTTTCCCAGCCGGTTCATGCTGGTGTGCGCCATGAACCCCTGCAAGTGCGGCTGGTACGGCCACCCCTCGGGCCGGTGCCGGTGTGCCGAGGGGGAGGTCAAGAAGTACCTCTCCCGGCTCTCCGGCCCCCTGCTGGACCGGATCGACCTCTTCGTGGAGGTGCCGCCCCTGGAGTTCGGGGAGCTCTCCTCCCGCCCGGCGGGGGAGTCCTCGGCGGAGATCAAGCGGCGGGTGGACGCCGCCCGGGCCAGGCAGACCGCCCGCTTCGGCCCCGACGGCCCCGACTGCAACGCCCACATGGGGCCCAGGGCCCTCCAGGACTGCTGCGCCCTGGACGAGACCTGCAAGACCATCCTGCAAGGGGCCTTCGACCGCATGGGCCTCACCGCCCGGAGCTACGACCGGGTCCTCCGGGTGGCCCGGACCATCGCCGATCTGGACGGCGCCGGGGACATCGCCCCGGAGCACCTGGCCGAGGCCCTCCAATATCGGGAGAGCCCCTATTTGAGGCGGTAGGCTGGACTTTTGGCCCCGCGCCATCTATAATCATATCTGCTGAATAGACCGCCGAGCGGCTGATTCGCGCGGCGGCAGCCGGGAAAACAGCTGTTTACAAAACAGGAAAGGACGTTCACATGACCGAGATGATCCTGCTCAAGCAGGGAGAGATGGTCCTGAAGGGGACCAACCGATACACCTTTGAGGACAAGATGCGCGCCAACATCGCCCGGCGGCTGCGGCCCCTGGGCAAGTTCAAGGTCTACACCCGGCAGTCCACCACCTACGTGGAGCCCCAGAGCCCCGACTGCGACATGGACGCCGCCTACGAGGCCATGAAGCGCGTCTTCGGCGTGGTGGGCCTGAGCCGGGCCAAGGCCTGCGAAAAGACCAAGGAGGCCATGCTGGAGACCGCCAAAAGCTACCTGGGGGAGCAGCTCTCCCGGGCCAGGACCTTCAAGGTGGAGTCCAAGCGGGCCGACAAGACCTTCCCCATGACCTCCATCGCCCTGAGCCAGTGGGTGGGCGGGGAGCTGGACGACCTCTACCCCAACCTCACCGTGGACGTCCACGACCCGGAGCTCACCGTCCATCTGGAGGTCCGGGACTACGCCGCCTTCGTCCACGCCGATCCGGAGCCGGGAGCCGGCGGCCTCCCCGTGGGCACCAGCGGCCGGGCCCTGAGCATGCTCAGCGGCGGCATCGACTCCCCGGTGGCCTCCTGGATGATGGCCAAGCGGGGGGTGGCCCTGGAGATGATCCACTTCTACTCCTACCCCTACACCTCCCCCGAGGCCAAGCAGAAGGTGCTGGACCTGGCGGAGCTCCTCACCCCCTGGACCGGCCGCCTCACCGTCCACGTGGTACCCTTCACCCGCATCCAGGAGGAGCTGCGCCGCTCCTGCCCCGAGGACTACTTTACCCTCCTCATGCGCCGGTTCATGATGCGCATCGCCGAGGGGGTGGCCCACCGCACCGGCTGCCGCGCCATCGTCACCGGCGAGTCCCTGGGCCAGGTGGCCTCCCAGACCATGGACGCCATGGCCGTCACCGGCGCCGTCACCCACCTGCCCGTGTTCCGCCCCCTGGTGGGCATGGACAAGGAGGAGGTGGTGCGCCTCTCCCGGAAGATCGGCACCTTTGAGACCTCCATCCTGCCCTACGAGGACTGCTGCACCGTCTTCACCCCCCGCCACCCCCGGACCCGTCCCCGCCTGGAGGACGTGGAGGCCATCGAGGCCCCCCTGGACGTGGACGGCCTGGTGAAGGAGGCCCTGGAGGGCATCGAGCGGGTCCAGCTGGGCTGAGCACGCCCTGACGGCCGCGCCCACCTGTACAGCTCCCCCTTGACGGGGGAGCT
>DXDV01000148.1 GCA_019115345.1 Candidatus Intestinimonas stercorigallinarum
GTGGCCGAGAAGGCCATCGAGCGGGGCATCGGTGCCCGCGGTCTCCGGGCGGTGCTGGAGGAGGTCATGACCCAGGTCATGTACGACGTGCCCTCCGACAGCACCATTGCCAAGGTGACCATCACCCCGGCCTGCGTCACAGACCGGGCCCAGCCGGAGCTGCTCCGGGACCCGAACCGCCCCGCCCGTCCCCGTCTGGGCGGCGCGGCGCTCCGGGCTGAGCAGGGCGGGCTGCGCACCCAGAGCAACGTGTCGTAAAACGGAAAAGACAAGGAGCAGGACGGGGAGGCCTTTCCCGTCCTGCTTATTTATAGGAAGTGAGACCTTATGACCAGTGAACCCAACATCATCACCACGATGCCGGTTTTGGCCCTGCGCGGGCTGACCATCTTTCCCAACATGCTCCTCCATTTCGACGTGGGCCGGGGCGCCTCCATCAAAGCCCTGGACCAGGCGATGAGCGAGGGAGAGCCCATTTTCCTGGTGACCCAGCGGGACCTCGCCGTGGAGGAGCCGGGGGAGAAGGACCTCTACACCGTGGGCACCGTCTCCGCCGTCAAACAGATCCTCCGCCTGCCCGGAGACAATGTGCGCGTTATGGTGGAGGGCACCGCACGGGGCCGTCTGGTGAGCCTGGGCAAGACCAGCCCCTTCCTCCAGGGGGAGGTGGAGATCCTGCCGACGCCGGAGCACAACCGGAACACGCCCCGGACGGAGGCCCTCATCCGCAGTACTTATGAGCTGTTTGAACGGTACGCCGAACTCTCTCCCCGGATGACCGGGGACGTGCTCATCAGCGTGCTCGCCAGTGAGGACCCGGGTTACATCGCCGACTACATCGCCCAGAACATCGCCATGCGCGCCTCGGACAAGCAGGGCATCCTGGAGGAGCTCCACCCGGTGCGGCGGCTCACCAAGCTGGCCCATGCCCTGAGCCGGGAGGTTGCCATTCTGGAGCTGGAGCAGGAGGTCCAATCCAAGGTCCGGGAGCAGCTGGCCGACAACCAGCGGGACTATGTGCTGCGGGAGCAGCTCAAGGTGATCCGGCAGGAGCTGGGGGAGAACGAGGACGGCGAGAGCGAGCAGGACGAGTACCGCGCCCGTATTGAAAAGGCCCACATGCCGGAGGAGGCCGCGAAAAAGGCGGAAAAGGAGCTTGCCCGTCTGAGCAAGCAGCCCTTCGGCTCCGCTGAGGCCACCGTCATCCGCAACTACCTGGATGTGCTGCTGGACCTGCCCTGGAACAAGCGCACCAGGGAGCGCACCGATGTGGCGGCGGCCCGGAAGATCCTGGACGCCGACCACTACGGCCTTCAGAAGGTCAAGGAGCGCATTTTGGAGTTCCTGGCGGTGCGGCAGCTGGCGCCGGAGCTCAAGGGGCAGGTCCTCTGCCTGGTGGGCCCACCTGGCGTGGGCAAGACCTCCATCGCCATGTCGGTGGCCCGGGCCACCGGCCGGAAGCTGACCCGCATCTCTCTGGGCGGCGTTCACGACGAGGCCGAGATCCGCGGCCACCGAAAGACCTACGTGGGGGCCATGCCCGGCCGCATCATCGACGGCATCCGCCGGGCGGGGAGCAGCAACCCTCTGCTGCTGCTGGATGAGATCGACAAGCTGGCCTCCGACATCCACGGCGATCCCGCCTCCGCCCTGCTGGAGGTGCTGGACGGAGAGCAGAACAGCACCTTCCGGGATAACTTCCTGGAGGTGCCCTTCGACCTCTCCCAGGTCTTTTTCATCACCACCGCCAACACCACCGACACCATCCCCCGGCCCCTGCTGGACCGGATGGAGGTCATTGAGCTCACCAGCTACACCGACGAGGAAAAGCTCCAGATCGCCAAGGAGCACCTGCTACCCAAGGAGCGCAGGCGCCACGGCTTGAAAAAGGCCCAGCTCAAGCTCACCGATGACGCCATCCGCGCCCTCATCGCCGGGTATACCCGGGAGTCGGGCGTCCGCGTTCTGGAGCGGCGCATCGCCGCCCTGTGCCGCAAAACGGCCATGAAGATCGTCTCTGACGGTGTGAAGCAAGTATCCTTGACAGCTTCTGATCTGGAAGGCTTGCTTGGGCCAAAGCCCTACCATCCGGACCACCGGGAGACCGAGAGCCTGGTGGGCGTGGTCAACGGCCTGGCCTGGACCCAGGTGGGGGGCGAGATGCTTCAGGTGGAGGTCAACGTGGTGCCCGGAACCGGCAAGGTGGAGCTCACCGGCAATCTGGGAGACGTGATGAAGGAGTCCGCCCGGGCTGCCCTGAGCTATATCCGCAGCCGGGCCCAGCGCCTGGGCATCGACGAGGACTTCTACAAGACCAAGGACCTCCACGTCCACTTCCCGGAGGGGGCGGTGCCCAAGGATGGGCCCTCGGCGGGCATCACCATCACCACCGCCATGGTCTCCGCCCTCACCAATACGCCGGTGCGGCAGGATGTGGCGATGACAGGTGAAGTCACTTTACGGGGCAGGGTGCTGCCCATCGGCGGCCTGCGGGAGAAGACCATGGCCGCTCTGCGCAACGGCATGAGGACGGTGCTCATCCCCGCCGACAACGTGGGGGACCTGGAGGAGATCGACCAGACCGTCCGGGCGGCACTGAAGTTCATACCGGTGGAGCAGGTGGACCAGGTGCTCTCGGTGGTACTGGAGACGGATGGGACCCAGGTCCTGCCCGATCTGGAGGCCGCGTCCGAGCCCGCCCAGGGGACGGTGCGCTCCCTGGACCTGAAGCAGTGATGGGGGAGGAGCCATGATCAATCTGCAAATGGCGGAATTTATCCGCTCCGCGGCCAAAAAGGAGGACTTTCCCCGGGACGGACTGCCAAAGATCGTCTTTTCCGGCCGTTCCAACGTGGGGAAATCCTCGGTGATCAACCGCCTCCTGGGCCGGAAGAACTTCGCCCGGGTGGGCAGCGCACCGGGCAAGACCACCCACATCAACTACTTCAGGATCGACGGGAAGTTCTACCTGGTGGACCTGCCGGGCTACGGCTACGCCAAGGTCTCCCAGGCGGAGAAGGCCCGGTGGGGCCGGCTCATCCAGGCCTGGTTCGACGATCCCACCCTCATGACCCTGGGGTGCATGCTGGTGGACGCCCGGCACAAGCCTACGGCGGACGACTGC
>DXDV01000149.1 GCA_019115345.1 Candidatus Intestinimonas stercorigallinarum
GCCAGGTTGGCGCCCTTGCCGCCCAGCAGCTCCCGCATGGAGCCGTTGCCCTCGGAGAAGTCGTACACAAATTTTGCCATTGGTGTTTCCTCCTTTTGAAGCTCAAAAGTCGCGCTGGTGTCGCTTGCAACAATTATACCATTGCGATGGAAAAATGCAACAAAACTTTCGAAAAATTCGGCTATTCCTCCAAAGATGGTGCTACCATTTCTTCCAGGTCCCGGAGGTAGGCCGCCACCGACCGGCTCATCTCCCGGGAAAAATCCGATTCGTACTTGCGCTGACAGAAGGCGGAGAGGAACCCCTCGAAGGTCTGACCGCCGCAGCGGTCCCGGAACATGGTCCGGAGGGCGGCCTCGTCCAGCCGGCGGTAGCCGTTTTCGTGGACCACAAAGGCCTGGTCGAACCGTTCCGGCTTTTTCCGCTCTTTTTGCTGCCGGGTGGGCCAGCCCAGCACCAGCATACAGGCGGGAAAGACCCAGGGGGGCAGGTCCAGCAGGCGGCGGTGGTCCTCGTACCGCTCCATGACGTCGCCGATGTAGCAGGAGCCCAGCCCCAGGCTCTGGGCGGCCACCACGGCGTTCTGGGCGGCGATGGCGGCGTCGGTGACCGCCAGCATCAGGTCGCCGGGGCCGGGGCGGCGGGGGGAGAGGCCGGCGGCACGGTAGGCGTCATGCCACCGGAGGCAGTCGGCGCAGAAGATGAGGACCACCGGGGCTTTGGCGATGAAGGGCTGGTGGTCGCAGGTCTCGGCCAGGGCCTCCTTGAGGGTCTGGTCGGTGATGTCCAGGATGGTGTAGAGCTGCTGGCAGCCGGCGGAGGGGGCCTGGGCGGCGGCGGCGAGGACCGCCGCCTTCACCTCCGGGGGAACGGGCCGGTCCTCGTAGGCCCGCACCGATTTGCGGTCGTAGAGGCTCCGGATGATCTCGTTCATGGCTTAAAAGAACACCTCCGGCTCCCGGCGGGGGGCGCACTTGGCCTCAAAGGCACGGGCGGCGGCCTCATAGGCCTCCCCCCGGTACTGCCGGGTCTGGGTGGGGCAGAGGTAGATGCAGGCGCCGCAGGAGATGCACTTTTCCTCGTCGGTGACCCAGGGGGTCTCCTTTGGAATGGCCCCGGCGGGGCAGGCGGCGGCGCAGGCGCCGCACTTGCTGCACCGGTCCCCGGCGGCGGGGTGGAAGGGGAGGCGCTTGTGGGGGGGCAGGTCCCGGCTGCCCGGGAGGGCGAGGGGGGCGTGGTCTCCGCCGGGGACAAAGGCGGCCAGGCGCGCCCGGTACCGGACGCCGAAGTCCTCCATGGCGGCCAGGTCGGCCTGGTCGGGACGGCCGGCGGCCACGTGGTCGAAGATGGAGTGGCAGGCGATGAAGGCCCCGGCGGCCACCACCCGGAAGCCGTTCCCCTCCAGCAGGTCCTGGAGCTCCACCAGGGCGCTGTCGTAGTGCCGGTTGCCGTACACCGCCACGGCGGCGGCGGGGCCGCCGTGCCCCTTCAGATGGGCGGCCAGCTGCTCCCGGCAGAGCTGGGGGATGCGCCCGGCGTACACCGGCAGGACCACCAGCACCGGCTCCTCCGCCGGCACCTCCAGGTTCTCGGCGAGGGGGCTGCCCAGCAGGTCCCGCTCCCGCACGCCCTCAAAGGGGCGCAGGATGGCCCGGGCGGTGGTTTTCGTGGTCCCTCGGGGACTGAAGAAAATGGAAAGCATGATTTTTCCGCCTTTCTCCGGGACCGGCAGGGGCCCCGGGTGTGTTCCGCCCTCCCAAAACCGGAGGGTTTTGTCTGTTTCCATCATAGCACAGTCCGCCGCCAAGCGCCACCCCACACCGGAGTTGAACGGTTTTCTATTTGAAAACGGACGGTTTTCTTTTTGAAACAGCCGGTTTTATTTTTTGCTGTTCTTTTCCAGAAAATTGTGATAAAATAACCTAACACCATTTTGTTCCTGTTGTTCCTGGAAAGAGAAAAAGAGGGGGTGGGGGTCGTGATCCGGTGGTCGCTGTCGGCGGAGCTCTTTTCCGCCATCCTCCTGGCGCTGCTGCTCCTCTCCTACCGGGGGAAGGACCAGGTCCTCACCCGCCGGCGGAAGATGTACCTGGTCTGCCTGTGGCTCTCCATGGGCTCCATCCTCCTCAACGTCCTGTGCGTCCTCACCATCGACCGGGCCCATCTGCTCCCCCTGTGGCTCAACCTCCTCCTCAACAGCCTCTATTTCTTCAGCGTGGTCATCCTCTCCACGGTGATGGCCGCCTATCTCTTTGAGCTCATTTTGGAGCACGTCTACGACGGCCACTGCCTCCGCCGGGCCCACCGGCTGCTGGCCTTCCTGGGGCTGCTGTACGGGGCGGTGGTGCTCTGGAACCTCCGGAGCGGCGTCCTCTTCTACTTCGACGAGGGGCACGTCTACCACCGGGGCCCCCTCAACGGCCTGGGCTATCTCTTTTTGACGGTGGAGCTGGCCGCCCTGGTGCTGTGCTACCTGCGCAACCGCCCCAGCGTCAGCCGGGACATGGTCCAGGTCATGCGCACCCTGCCCCCGCTGGTGGTGCTGCTGATGGTCTTTCAGCAGCTCTTCCCTGAGATCCTCCTCAACGGGGCCATTGTGACCCTGGCCGACCTGGTCCTCTACATCAGCTTCCAGAGCCGCCGGGTGGAGCTGGACAGCCTCACCAGCGTGGGCAACCGCATCAGCTTCCAGACCGAGCTGGCCCTGCGGCTGGACGGCGGCCAGCGCTTTCAGGTCATTTTGGCCGCCCTCCAGCAGTTTGCCGACGTCAACCGCCGCTTCGGCCACCAGATGGGGGACGCCTTCCTCTATGAGGTGGCCCGGGAGCTGGAGCGGCGCTTCCCCCAGGGCCGGGTCTACCGCTTTTCCAACGTGGAATTCGCCCTGCTCCTCCCCTTTCCCGAGGACGGCGGCGAGGCGCGGCTGCGGCTCCTCCAGGAGCGCTTTGCCCAGCCCTGGACCCTGGGCTCGGCCCAGGCCGTCCTCAACGTCCGGCTGGCCGAGCTCCTCCACGACGGCCAGGCGTGGACCTCCGGCCAGGTGCTGGAGTACCTGGAATACGCCATGAATCTGGCCCGGCGGGAGGGGGCGCCCCTGGTGCGCTTCCGGCAGGAGATGGCCCGGGCCCTCCAGCGGCAGAAGGACCTGGTGGCCCTGATGCGCCAGTCCCTCCGGGAGCGGCGGTTCCGGGTGTGGTACCAGCCGGTGTGGGAGTCCGCCGCCGGGGCCTTCACCTCCGCCGAAGCCCTGCTGCGCCTGTCCACTCCGGCGGGCGAGCCCATCTCCCCCGCCGAGTTCGTCCCCCTGGCCGAGGAGAACGGCCTCATCGACGAGCTGAGCTGGCTGGTGCTGGAGGAGGTCTGCCGCCTCCTCTCCAGCGGCGCCGCTCCCGGCCTGGAGAGCGTCTCCATCAACCTGTCCATGCAGCAGTTCCTGGACCCCGGCCTGATCCCCCGGCTCCGGGGCGGCCTGGAGGCCCACCGGCTCGCCCCCCACCGGCTGAAGATCGAGATCACCGAGCGGGTGGTGGCTCAGGACGCCGTCCGGACCGCCGCGGTGATGGAGGAGCTCTCCCGCCTGGGCATCCGCTTCTACCTGGACGACTTCGGCACCGGCTGGGCCAACCTGTCCTGCGCCCTGGACCTGCCCTTCCAGTGCATCAAGCTGGACCACAGCCTGCTGGCCGCCTACCCCGACAGCCCCCAGAGCCGAAAGCTGGTCCACGGCCTGCTCTCCCTCTTCCACGACATGGGGGTGCAGGTGGTGTCGGAGGGGGTGGAGACCCAGGCCCAGGCCGACGCCCTGTGCCAGCGGGGGGTGGACTGGCTCCAGGGCTACCACCTGGCCCGGCCCATGCCGGAGGAGGAGCTGTGCGCCTTCCTGGCCCGGCACGCCGCCCCCGGGCGGGCCGCGCAATTATAAGAACCTGCCTGCAAAAAACATTAAGTAAGGAGGTCCCCCATGGATCAGCCCTTCTCCATGGTCCCCGTGGCCCACATCCGCAGCGATTTCCCCACCAAGTTCGGCATCCCCCGGCAGAGCGGCCTGGTGGAGGACCTGCGCGCCACGGTGGTCTTTGCCCACGCCTACCGGGACCCCTCCGCCCTCCGGGGGCTGGAGGGCTTCTCCCACCTGTGGCTTTTGTGGGTCTTTTCCCAGTCGGTGGACGCCGGCTGGTCTCCCACCGTCCGTCCCCCCCGGCTGGGGGGCAACGAGCGGATGGGGGTCTTTGCAACCCGCTCCCCCTTCCGGCCCAACCCCATCGGCCTGTCCGCCGTGAAGCTGGAGGAGATCCGCCTCCAGACGCCGGAGGGCCCCCAGCTGGTGGTGTCGGGGGCCGACCTGATGGACGGCACCCCCATCCTGGACATCAAGCCCTACGTCCCCTACGCCGATTCCCACCCCGAGGCCCTGAGCGGCTTCGCCCCCACCGGCGGGGCCCTGCTGGAGGTGGACTGTCCCCCGGCGCTGCTGGAGCGGGTGCCGCCGGACAAGCGCCAAGCCCTGCTGGGCGTCCTGGCCCGGGACCCCCGCCCCTCCTACCAGCACGACCCGGAGCGGGTCTACGGCATGGACTTCGCCGGACTGCAGGTCCGCTTCTCGGTGTCCGGGGAGCGGCTCACCGTCCGGTCGGTGGCCCCCCTCTCCCCCTGAACAGCCGTTTGCCGGACCCGGAGCAGGCCCCGCCCGCCCCGGGTCCGGCCTTTTTCTGCCCTCCGGCGGGAAAGTCCCCATTTTGGGACGGCGGCGGATCAGATTTTCCTTGACAAGAATCGAACATTTGTTGTATTATCTAATCGAACAAAAGTTCTGGAAACCTTTTTTCCGCCGCGGCCGTCTAAAGGACAAAAAGGCTCCGGCAGAGGGCAGCGCCGAGAAAAGTCCGGAAAATTGGACTTGCGGTGTGGTAGACTAGGGGCAGAAAGGCAATGGGAGGGACAGGGTATGCAGACCATGTACTATCAGACGAGCCATTTCATCCGGCACCAGGGGAACCTGGTGGACCTGACGGCCTATCGCCGGAAGCGCACTGCGGCCTCCGGCGGCGCTCTGGCCCCCGCCCTGGAGGAGCCGGCCGCCCCTCCGGCGGCGGGACCCGACCTGCGCCTGCTGCCCAAGCCCGCCTCCGCCTCCCCCAGGCGGCGGACGGCCCGGCGGCAGCGGCGGCTGCGCCGGGCGGCGGTGGTGCTGGACCTGTGCGCCAGCGCCGCCATGATCGCCCTCACCGCCGGCGCCCTGGCCGCCTTCCTGGCCCTGTAAGGGGAACGGGCGCGCCGGGTCGTCGCGCCCCACGAAGAAAGGGGCTCTACATCGCGCCGGGCGGCCGCAGGCCGCCCGCAAAGCCGTGCCCCACACAGAGAAGAACCACGCCCCCCTCCCCCGTCATTCTGAGGCCGTAAGGCCGAAGAATCCGCAATCCCCGTCCTTATGCGTGACAGGGATACTCCCTCAGTCGCCTGCGGCGACAG
>DXDV01000150.1 GCA_019115345.1 Candidatus Intestinimonas stercorigallinarum
GTTCCTTAAATCATCTTATTGAAGCCATCCATTGGCTTCAAAGAAATCTGTCAAGAGCCTTTCAAGTCACTCGACTAGAAAGGACTTCTGTCCTTTTCTGGTGCTTCGTGTTCTTCACGTTGTTTAATTTACAAGGTACACGCCGCTTTCGCAACGGGTCTTTATTTTACCACATCCCGTGGGGCTTGTCAAGCACTTTTTTCAACCTCTTTCGAAGTTTTCAGAGCGCTTGGCTCGTTTGCGTCTTGCGCGAACTCTCGTATTCTACCAGATCTTCGAGCTCTTGTCAAGTACCTTTTTCAAATTTCTTTGAGCCGGTACCGGACTTTCGTCCGACGCGAACTCGTTCATTCTAGCAGACTCGCGAGCGTTTGTCAAGCACTTTTTTCGGCCCTCAGAGCTTTTTCCTCTTCATCAGTCCGTTTTCGTGCCCCTTCGCAAGGCGCTCAGTTAATATATCAAACCAGCGCCGTATTGTCAACACCTTTTTGCAATTTTCTTGACTTTTCTTCTCTTTCTTTTTGCGCCGGCAAAACACAACCATATCTGCCCCTTTTCTTCCCCTTTACACCCCAAGATATGGGCGTCTGCCAAAGGCGCCCGGTCTACGGCGGCGGGGCGCCCCCCTTTCTCTCCCTCAGCCGGCGGCACAGCAGGGCCAGAGGGGGCAGGCCGAAGGCCAGCAGCAGCTGCCCCCCGGGCACCAGCCATTCGGAGAGCCGCCGGGCGGCGAAGTCGTCGGGAAAGAGGAAGAGCGCCCCCAGAAAGGCCAGGACGGCGGCGGCCACCGGGCTGCGCCGGGCCCATTTCGGACCCAGGAGGCTGCCGGCCATGGCCTTTATGGCAAAGAGAAGGGTGCCCAGCCAGACAAAGTCGCTGAGGACCCAAAAGGCCATGACCACCGACTCCACCCGCTGGAAGGCCCCTTTCATACCCACCCCCCGGGCCATCTCGAAGAAGGGGACCTCCACCCGGGCGCACAGGCTGGCCCCCAGCTGGGCCACAGCCCCCAGCTGGAGGAGGGTGAGGGCCAGGCAGGTCCACCACAGCCAGCGCCTGCCCAGCCGGGCGTCCCCCGGCCGCGGGGACACCTGTCCGGCCAGGAAGCCCCCCAGCACCCCGCCGGAGAGGACCCCCACCGGCGCCAGGGTGGCGGCGGCGGCGCCGGGCAGGTCCTCGGCCCACACCGGGAGGACCCGGCGGGGCCGGGCGTCCAGCAGGGAAAAGCCCACCACCAGGGCGAAGATGAGCCCCAGCACCAGCACACAGATCTCGGCGGCCCGGGCGAAGGCGGAGAGCTTCCGCCGGGCCATCCACAGGGCGGCCGAGAGGAGCACCAGGAGAAAGACGGCGGGAGAGGCCCCCCGGTAGCCGGCGGTGAGCATCCGCCCGGCGTAGAGCCGTCCCTCCAGGCACAGGAGGAAGAGGGCCCATATCATATATAATAGAAGGACGGCCCTTCCCGCCACCGGACCCAGGGCCCGGCGGAAGCCGCCGGCCAGGCCCCCTTCCCCCTTGGACAGGGTGAACACGGCCCAGCCCGCCGCCAGCAGGGGCGGAAAGGCCAGCAGTCCGGTGAGCCAGGCGGCCTTGTCGGCCACGGCGGCGGTGAGGACGGGCAGGGCCCGCACCGCCGGGGTCAGCAGCCCGGCAAAGAGCATGGCATAGAGCTGCCGGGCGGAGATCCGATCTCCCTCCACCGCGTTCCCTCCTTTCACTGTTCTCTGGCCACGGCGGCCTCCGCCCTCACCTCCAGAGCGAGATCGGGGAAGACCTCCCGCCAATGCTCCTCCAGGGCGGCCTTCTTCCAGGGCACGGCCAGGGCCACCCGGTCCAGCAGGTGGATGGCGTCGGCCTCCAGGCCCTGAAAACAGTCCAGGGCGGCCCGGACGGCCTCCTCCGCCAGCCCGGCCAGCTCCGTCTCCAGGCGCTTCCGGTCCTCTTCTCCCAGGCGGGCGGCGGAGCCGGCCTCCTCCATGACCTGGGTCTCCAGGGCGCAGTTCACCACCAGGGTGGTGAGCCGCTCCCCCGAAAAGCGGGTGCGGAAGGTGGTCTTGACCCCCGTGAGCTTGAGGGCCACGGCGCCCCCCTCCGGTCCGGGGCGCTCCAGGATCCGGCCCTTCCCCAGGCCCCGGAGGAGGTCGGCCCCCAACGTGGCCGCCTCATCGGTGAAGCCCAGGAGCAGGCCGTCCCGGATGACGGCGTAGCCCGCCGCCTCCAGCACATATTCCCCCTGGGCCCCCTGTCCATCCTCAGCCTCCCGGCGCTCTAGAGCGGGGAGCAGGGTGGCGCCGTTCTCCAGCAGGTCGGTGAGGGCGCCCCGGGCCATCTGGTGCCGGGGGCCGCCCAGGAGATGGGCGTTTCGGGAGAGGGCCGACAGCCGGCCGGGCAGGCTCTCCCCCTTCCCCGCCCCCAGGAGCACCTCGGAGGCGTCGGCCCCCTTCACCACCCACAGCTCGGCCTCCAGCCGCAGCTCCGGGTCCCGGACCATGTGGCCCAGCAGGGGCTCCAGCCCCGCCCGGGCGGCCTCCTCCCCCACCAGCACCTGTTCCACGTCCCCGAAGAAAACGTAGTCCTCCCCCCGCCCGCCCATGTCGGCGCAGGCGGCGGAGATGGTCTCGGCCTGGGCGGTGAGGACCAGCGGGTCCTGGGATTCCGGCCGGGGCCCGCTGGCGGCGGTCACCGTCACCGTACCCGTCCCGCTCCCGTCCACCCCGAGCACCTCCATGAGGGCCGTCTTGTCGATCTGGTGGGCGTAGGGCAGGGCTGAGCACCCCGTGAGCAGCAGACTGAGCACCGGGAACAGATAGAGCATGCGCCTCATAGGGCCTCCTTTCGCATGTGGGCGGGGGTGGCGGCGTGGGCCGGCGGGCGGCCACAGGCCGCCCCTACGAAACCGCCGCAGAAAATGTGGGTAGAGGCGGCCTGTGGCCGCCCGCCATGCCGACACGGCACACGCTCTTTGTGGGGCGCGACGTCGTCCTCGCAAAGTCCGCACCGTTACGTCCTCACAAGTTTCGCATCTCTCGCCCCGCCCTTGCGGGCAGGTCTCGTTCGCTCCACTGTTCGTCCTTTCCCCACAAGGCTGGTCAGCCTTGTGGGGTCCCCTTGGCTGGCGGGCATTTCTCACTCCGCTCCCTTGCTCGTCCTCTCCCGTCGCCGTCGCAAGCTGCGCATCCCTCATCCTACCGCAGGCGGCAGGCTTCGTCCGCTCCGCTGCTCCGGCTCTCCCAGCGAAAGGCGTTCCGCCTTTCGCTGGGTCCCTATTTCGCTTCGCCGGGCTTTGTTTGGGTCCCCGATGTTGGGTCAAAGGCCGCTAAGCCTTGAACTTTCTGCTCTCCATGACCGCCAGCTCGTCGCAGCGGTTGTTGTAAGGGTTTTCGGCGTGGCCTGCGTCGTCGCAAAGT
>DXDV01000151.1 GCA_019115345.1 Candidatus Intestinimonas stercorigallinarum
CCTCGAGCTCCCCTGCGCCTCTGCGGTACACCTGCCGTCTCACGGAGGTTTTTCGACAAACTGAGAGAGGCCCGTCGCAGAATGAAAAATTCTGCGCCGGGCCCCTCTTTTACCCTGTGACGGTCTGAAGGGCCGCCGGGACCAGGGTGGTCACCGACACCTCGAAGGCGGTCCGGTCCTGGGGCACGCCGTCCACCAGCTTTTGATAGACGCGGCTCTGGAGCCGCCCCTCCAGCTCCACGCCGTCGCCCACGGCCAGGCCGGCGCACCGCTGGGCCAGGGCGCCCCAGGCGATGCAGGGCAGGTAGTCCGCCCGGCCGTAGCGACGGTTCACCGCCAGCATCAGGTCGCAGATCTCCCGGCCCAGGGGGGTGCGCCGGAGGACGGGGGGCTTACACAGCACCCCGGACAGGGAGAGCTGGTTGCAGGGGGGCTCCTCCGTCTCCGCGAGGCTCCGGGCCAGCAGGGTGATGACCAGCCGGCTGCCGGGGCCGGTGCGGTTGTTGAAGGTGCGCACCTCCCCCGTCACCTCCACCGTCCGGCCGGGGAGGGGCGGCAGGCCCGCCAGCAGCGGCTGGGGGACCACCACGTTGAGCCGGTCCTCGGCCCCTGAGAGCCGGGGGACCGACAGGGGAAAGACGAAAAAGCGGGTTCCGTGGCTGGTGTGGGAAGGGACCGGCTCCGCCGCCGCCGTCCCCCGCAGGACGGCGCGGTTTTCATTCCAGGATGTCCGCATGGTTTGCACTCCACCTCTCCTTGGTTCCTGGAAGCATGTATATGAAGCCTTGTCTCCCCGTATGCCGAAAGGCCAAAAAGGCGGCCATTCGGGCCGCTGCCCCTTGTCCCCGCGGGGGGAGTTATGGTATAATTGCCGAAACGGAAGCAAGCAAGGCCGGGCGGTTCCCGCCGCCGGAGCCTGACGGAAAAAGGAACAGACAGGGAGGGCCAGCCGTGAAAAATAAAATTACAGTCAGCATTGCCGGTCAGAGCTATACTCTGGTGGCCGCCGAGGACGCGGCCTATATGGAAAAGGTGGCCTCTCACGTGGACGCCAAGGTCCAGGAGGTGCTGGATGGAGGCAAGGTCTCCCTCATTGACGGGGCCGTCCTGGGCGCCCTCAACATCGCCGACGAGTATTTCAAGGAGGTGGAGGCCTCCGAGAACCTGCGCCGCCAGCTCAAGGAGTACCTGGAGGAGGCCACCAAGCTGAAAATGGAGCTCTCCGAGGCCAAACGGGAGATCTTCAAGCTCCAGAACAAGAAATGATCGGGGCCGCGGGCGGATGATATCCGCCCCTGCCCCACAGGGATGTGGTCTCAGATGAGAGGATCGGCGCGCCGAGATCGTCGCGCCCCACGAAGAAAGGGGTCCCACATTGCGGCGGGCGGCCACAGGCCGCCCCTACCCACATTTTCTGCGGCGGTTTCGTAGGGGCGGCCTTTGGCCGCCCGTTGCCCCACGCCGCGACCCGCATCGCCCAGGCGGCGGGGAGATAGAACATCCGCTTTTCCCTGTTCCGCCCGCATAGGCCGTAACGGCCGGGGCTGGTCCCCAATGGGGGCGTAAAGACGAGAGCCGCCGTCCCACACCGCACCGCGCCCCAATTCCAGAAGCCTCTTTCTCCCTCGTCATTCTGAGGCCGTAAGGCCGAAGAATCCGTAACCCTCGTCCCTTTCCCTTCCTGTTACGCACAAAGACGGGGGATGCGGATTCTTCGCTGTCGCTCAGAATGACAAACGGGGGCGCTCAGAATGACAGAGAGGAGACGCGGTGCTCCGCTCTGCTCACCCCCTCAGTCCGGCTGCGCCGGACAGCTCCCCCGTCAAGGGGGAGCTATTATAGACGGGCGCATCCGAACCGCTGCGGCGGTGACGTACCCACCTCATTTTCCCCTTGGAGGACATTACCATGCTGGAACTGCTCGCCCCCGCCGGGTCGCCGGAAGCCGTCACCGCCGCCATCCAGGCCGGCGCCGACGCCGTCTACCTGGGCTGCGGGGATTTCAACGCCCGCCGCAATGCCAAGAACTTCTCTCTGGAGGAACTGGCCTCGGCGGTTTCTTACTGCCATATCCGGGGGGCCAAGGTCTACCTCACCCTCAACACCCTGGTCACCGACCGGGAGCTCCCCGCCGCCGCCCGGACGGCCGCCCAGGCCGCCGAGATCGGGGTGGACGCCGTCCTCATCCAGGACCTGGGCATCCTGCGGATGCTCCGGCAGGCCGCTCCCGGTCTGGCCGTCCACGGCTCCACCCAGCTCACCGTCCACTCCCTGGACGGGGTGCGCCGCTGCGCCGAGCTGGGCATGACCCGGGTGGTCCTCTCCCGGGAGCTCTCCCGGGAGGCCATCAGCCACATCTGCCTCCATTCTCCCATCGAGATCGAGACCTTCGTCCACGGGGCCCTGTGCATGTGCTACTCCGGCCAGTGCTACTTCTCCTCCGTCATCGGGGGGCGGTCGGGGAACCGGGGCCTGTGCGCCCAGCCCTGCCGCCTCAAGTACGGCTGGGGGAGGAGGGCCGACGGCAACCCCCTCTCCCTCAAGGACATGTCCCTGGCCGGGTACATTCAGGACCTCAAAAAGCTGGGGGTCAAGTGCCTGAAGATCGAAGGCCGCATGAAGCGGCCGGAATATGTCTCGGTGGTCGCGGGGGTCTACGCCCGGGCCATCAAAGAGGACCGGGAGCCCACGGCGGAGGAGCTCCGGGACCTGGAGGCCGCCTTCTCCCGCCAGGGCTTCACCGACGGCTACTACCGGGATGAGAAGGGCCCCGCCATGTTCGGGGTCCGGGAGGAGGCCCCCGAGCCCCGGGAGCTCTTCTCCCAGGCCCGGAGCCAGTACCAGAGCGGGGAGCTCCAGCGGGTGGATGTGACCCTCTACGCCATGGTCCGCCCCGGCGAGCCGGTCCAGGTGGGGGTCCGGGACGGGGAGGGCCGGGTGGCCACCGCCGCCGGGCCCGTGCCCGAGGCGGCCCGCACCAAGCCCCTCACCGCCGAGGCGGTGGAAAAGCAGCTCGCCCGCACCGGCGGCACCCCCTACCGCTGCGCCAAGGTCCGGGCCCTGGTGGAGCCGGGGCTCTCGGTGCCGGTGGCCGCCCTCAACGCCCTGCGGCGGGAGGTGCTGGAGGAGCTCACCCGGCAGCGGGGCGCCGCCCCGGAGGCACCCCGGACGGGGCCCTTCCACGCCGGGGTCCGGTACGAGAACCGGAGGGAGCCCCCCGTCCTCACCCTGGCCCTCCGCTCCGCCGGGCAGCTCACCCCGGCGCTGTGCGATTTAAAGCCCGCCCTGGTCTATCTCCCGGCGGAGGAGCTTGCCGCTCACCCCGAGGCCGCCGGGACCGTCCTCAACGCCGGGGTCCGGCTGGGGGTGGTCCTGCCCCGGATCTGCTGGGACCGGGAGCGGGAGGAGCTGGACAGGCAGCTGGAGGCGGCCCGCCGCCTGGGGGCCGCCGACGCCCTGGTGGGCACGCTGGACCTCATCGCCCCCGCCCGGGACCGGGGCTTCACCCTCCGGGGGGACTTCGGCCTGCCGGTGTTCAACTCCCAGGCCCTCAAGGAGCTCAAGCGCCTGGGCTTCGCCTCGGCCACCGCCTCCTTTGAGCTCAAGCTGGCCCAGATCCGGGACCTCTCCAAGCTCATCGACCTGGAGGTGGTGGTCTACGGCCGCCTCCCCCTGATGATCACCGAGCACTGCATCCTCAAAAACCGGGACGGCGGGTGCCGGCGGTCCTGCGAGACCGAAAACCGCCTGCTGGTGGACCGGAAGGGGGAGCGCTTCCCGGTGCTCCGGGCCCCCGGCTGCCGCAGCGAGATCTTCAACGCCAAGAAGCTCTATCTGGCCGACAAGGCCGCCGACTACCGCCGGGTGGGGGCCTGGGGGGCCCGCCTGAGCTTCACCACCGAGACGGCGGAGGAGTGTCTCCACATCGCCCGGCAGTACCTGGGCCGGGAGCGCCCCGGCCTGGACGACATCACCCGGGGGCTCTACTACCGGGACGTGGAGTGAGACGGCCCCAAGGAGGGAACCATATGGAACTGAAGATCAAAGCCCTCTCCCCCAAGATCGGCGGGGAGATCCCCTACCCCTACTACGCCAGCGACGGCGCGGCGGCCATGGACCTCCACGCCTGCCTGGACGAGCCCGTCACCATCGCCCCCGGGGAGCTGGTGAGCCTTCCCACCGGCATCGCCATCGCCCTCCCCTCGGCGGGGTATGCGGCCCTGGTCTTTGCCCGCTCCGGCCTGGGGGTGAAGCACGGCATCGCCCTCTCCAACGGGGTGGGGGTCATCGACAGCGACTACCGGGGGGAGATCCAGGTGGGCCTCACCAACCTCTCCCGCGTCCCCTACACCATTTCCCCAGGGGACCGGATCGCCCAGCTGGCGGTGGTGCCGGTGGTCCAGGCCCGGCTGACGCCCGTGGAGGACCTGGACGAGACCGGCCGGGGGAGCGGCGGCTTTGGCTCCACGGGAGCGTGAGCCTGTTGTTCTGAGAGGCTCTCTTTCGTCATTCTGAGCCCGTTTTTCCCCTCATATCATTCTGCGGCCATCCTTCCCCTATCATTCTGAGCCTTTATTCCCTCGTCATTCTGAGCCGGGGGCGAAGAATCCGCATCCTCCGCCTTTGTGCGTGACAGGAAGGGGAAAGGACGAGGGTTACAGATTCTTCGGCCTTACGGCTTCAGAATGACGGGGGTGAGAAGCAGCTTTTTTCGTGGAGTGCGGCGACCCCGGCGCGCCAAACCACACCTTAAAATTCCCTCAGGCGCCTTTGGCGGCAGCGCCCTCGGAGCGGGAGCCGGACACGCCGGACCGAGGGGGGCGAGCGGCGGAGCCCGGGCATCCCGTCCCTGTCCCCACACATGGAAAGGAGCACCACCCATGGAATTCATTCTGGCCTCCGGGTCTCCCCGGCGGCGTCAGCTTTTGGAACAGATCGGCCTGCGGGACTTCACCGTCCGGCCCACCGACGCCGACGAGAGCCTGCCGGCGGGCATCCACCCCGGCGAGGCGGTGGAGCGCCTCTCCGCACGAAAGGGCATGGCGGCCCGGCTCCAGGCGGGGCCGGAGGCCCTCATCCTGGCCGCCGACACGGTGGTGGCCCTGGACGGGGCCATCCTGGGCAAGCCCGGCGGCAGGGAGGAGGCCGTGAGCATGCTCACCGCCCTCTCCGGCCGCACCCACCAGGTCTACACCGGCGTCACCCTGATCCGGGGGGAGGAGATCCTCACCGAGCATGAGGTCACCGCCGTCACCTTCCGCCCCCTCGCCGCCGCCGAGATCGACGCCTACGTCCAAAGCGGCGAGCCCATGGACAAGGCCGGGGCCTACGGCATCCAGGGCCTGGGCGCGCTGCTGGCCGAGCGGCTGGAGGGGGATTACTTCAACGTCATGGGCATGCCCCTGTGCCGGCTGGGCCGGATGCTCGCTCGCTTCGGCCTGGACCTCCTGGCCGGCAGCCCTTTGGAGGAGACGACTTGAAAGATTTTTTCCGCAGCAACGGCCCCATCATCCTCATCATTGCCATCCTTCTGGCCGCCCTGACGGCGGTGGGGGCCTATGCCTTCCAGGGGGTGCCCAACCCCCTGGGGGATGTGCTGGGGGTGGTGACCACCCCCGTCCGCAACGGCATCTCCGCCCTGGCCGGCTGGGTGGAGGGGGTCTATAACTACTCCTTCCACTACGACGAGCTCCAGGCGGAGAACGAGCGGCTCAAGGCCGAGATCGCCGAACTGGAGGCCGCCGCCCGGGAGGGGGAGGCCGACAGCAAGGAGAACGAGCGGCTCCGGGAGCTGCTGGGCCTGCGGCCCAAAGAGCGGGAGCTGGACGAGCTGGAGTCGGCCACCGTCACCGCCCGGAGCAGCACCAACTGGTCCTCCACCCTCACCCTGAGCAAGGGGGCCGACCATGGGGTGGAGGCCGGGGACTGCGTGGTGGACTCAGCCTGGAACCTGGTGGGGATCATCGACCAGGTGGGGACCAACTGGTCCACCATGCTCACGGTGGTGGACGCCAACCTGGAGATGGGGGCCTTCCTCTCCCGCACCGAGTCCATCGCCATCCTGGAGGGCGACTTCTCCCTCATGGCCGAGGGGAAGCTCAAGCTCACCTATCTGCCTGAGAACACCGAGCTCATCACCGGGGACCTGGTGCTCACCTCCAGCATGGGGGGCAACTATCCCTCCGACCTGGTGGTGGGCTCCATCGAGTCCATCCACACCGACGCCTCCGGTATCTCCCGGTACGCCGTCATTCAGCCCTCCGCCGACCTGAGCAGCCTGGTCCAGGTCTTTATCATCAAGGAATTCAACATCGTGGAGTGACCCGCCCGGCCGGGAGCGCAGGCGCGTCGGCATGATCAAAGGCGGTGAAAAAAGCCGGAAGGCTTTTTGACCGCCTGAAGGAGTGTACCCATTGACCCGACAGGATTTTCTCTTAAAGTGGCTCTTTTACGCCCTGGCCCTGCTGCCGGTGTGGTGGCTGGACCAATATGTCCTCAACCGCTTCC
>DXDV01000016.1 GCA_019115345.1 Candidatus Intestinimonas stercorigallinarum
CCACCTGCTACTTATTTTACCTCTTATGAACGAAAAAGCCCAGCTTATGCTGGACTTTTTCGACAGGCTGAGTCCCTTCCGGCCCAGAGGCCGGAAGGGACGTTTCATGTTTGCGGAGCGGTCAGCCCAGCAGGAGCTCCACGGCCTCCCGGAGGGTGGACTCCTCTCCCACGTTGCCGGGGAAGATGACGTAGGGCACGCCGGGGAAGCGGCTGTCCTCGTCGGTGCGCCAGACGGGGATGCCGGGGCGGATCTGGCCCAGCACCCAGGCCCGGCGGGTCCGGAGGGCCTTCACCCCCACGTCGCTGCTGGTGATACCCCCCTTGGCCACCACGAAGGCGGGCACCTCCGTCAGACCGGCCACGCAGCTCTGGACGGCGTCGCTGATGCGGACGCTGCGGAGGAGGGCCTCCTCCGGGGTGTCGCCCTCCAGGGTGAGGACGGTCCGCTTGGTGGAGACGCAGCAGGTCACCCCCTGGGCGATGAGCGCGCTGCACCGGGCGGTGATCTCGGCGGCCTCCTGCTCCAGGGCGCCGGGGGTGAGGACCAGGTCGCTGTTCATCTCGATGAACTCGATGCCCTTTACCGCCTTGAGGGCCTCCAGCTGGGCGGTGGTCTTTTTGGTGTGGGAGCCCACCACGATGATGCCGCCGTGGCCGGAGGCGGCGGTCACCATCTCCTCCCGGGTGAGGAGTGGCCGGTCGGAGATGTTCCCCAGGGCCTTCACCAGGGCGGCGGCGCAGCGGACGGTGTAATTCCGGCCCTTGGCCATGGCCCGGTAGAGGGCGGTGGCCGCCACCTTCACGTCGCAGTCCTCCACGGCGTTGACCACGATGCGGCCGTAGTCCCGCACCGACTCCAGCTGGGCCTCGATGCCCTCATAGTCCAGGGCCCGGATGCGCTCCAGGGAGATGCAGGTCACGTCCTCCGCCCGGCACTTTCCGCCGGTCTTTTCCTCGATGTAGGCGGGCAGGGCGCTGTTTTGGTAGCCGAAGGTCTCGTCCCCGGCAAACTCGGTCTGGCCGCAGGGCACCAGCTCGTCGCCGTACTTCACGTAGTGGACGTTGCCCAGGGTGAAGCGGCCCCCCTCCTTGAAGTAGGGGCACAGGATCTCCCCGTCCACCGGCTTGCCGCTCTCCTTCCGGAAGACGTCGGCCAACAGCTCGGTCTCCAGGGGGTAGTGGCCCCGGAGGGTGGAGTCCCCCCGGCTGACGATGAGATACTCCCGCCCCAGCTCGGCGGCCACGTCGGCCACGTTCCGGGCGATCTCCCGGTGGACCCTGGTGGTCTCGGCCACGGTGAGGCCGCGGCTGTTGGTGAGGATGAAGAAGAGCTTCCCCGGCTCGGCGAAGCCGCGGCGGATGCTCTCCGGAGTCCAGTCGGTGTAGACGCTCACGTCGTGGACGGTCTGGACCCCGGTGGGGTCGTCGTCCAGCACCACGATCTGCCGCCGGCTTTTCTCCGCCTCGGCGGCCAGAGCGGCCTCCACCGCCGCCAGGTCGGGCAGGGGGCGGCGCCCCAGCTCAGATGCGGAAATCCGCGCTTCCATCCCGCTCCCTCCTTACTCGTAGAGCACCTGGGCGATGAGCACCAGCGGCGCCTCCCCCAGGCAGGCGATCTCATGGGTGTCCCCCGGCATGGCGGCGATGATGTCCCCCGCCTCCAGAAGCTGCTCCTCCCCATTAATCACGTGCCGCGCCCGGCCGGACACGATGACCATGGACTCCATCTCCCCGGTGTGGGTGTGGCTGCCGATGGTCACCCCCGGCGCCAGGGTGTGGCGCACATAGGCCCGGCCCTTTCCCAGCATCTCCGCCGGAGCGTCCAGCAGCCGTTCCATCATGACGGTACCCTTGCCGCCCATGCAGCCCTCCAGGGGCGTGGGGGTCATTTCTGAGGCTTTTCTCCACAACATCCTATGTTTCACCCCTTAAAAAAATCGTCCTTTCAACGTAGGACGTATCTTATCTATACCATACAATATACCGGCGAAAAAGGCAAGAGATTTCAGCAAATTTTCCCGCGGCCATTTTTGCGTCAAAAACCCAGTCAAAACAGCCATACTTTTTGTGCGTTTTCACGATTATTTTGATTCCCTTTATTTTTGTCTGTTCTTTTCCCGGGTATTGTGTTAAAATGCGGTATAAGGGAAGGAAATGTTCATCAGGGCAACGGCTGTAACGGAGTGCTGCGCGCACGGGCTGGTTACGGCGGTTGCTTTTTTGCGTTTCCGGCAGATCACATCCACCAAGGGAGGAGCACAACATGTACCGTATCGTGGAAAAAACATCCCTGAACCCCACCGTCACTAAGATGGTGGTGGAGGCCCCCCTCGTGGCCAAAAAGGCCCTGCCCGGCCAGTTCGTCATCCTCCGGGCCTGCGCCGACTCGGAGCGCATCCCCCTCACCGTAGCCGACTACGACCGGGAGAAGGGCACCGTCACCGTCATCTTCCAGGTGGTGGGTGCCGGCACCATGGAGCTCAACGCCCGGAAAGAGGGGGAAGTCCTCCACGACTTCGTGGGCCCCCTGGGCCGGGCCAGCGAGCTGGACGGCCTCAAAAAGGTCTGCGTGGTGGGCGGCGGCGTGGGCTGCGCCATCGCCCTGCCGGTGGCCAAGGCCCTCCATGAAAAGGGCGCGCAGGTCCACAGCGTGGTGGGCTTCCGGAGCCAGGACCTGGTCATCCTGGAGGAGGAGTTCCGGGCGTGCAGCGACAAGTTCGTCCTCATGAGCGACGACGGCAGCTGCGGCCGGAAGGGCCTGGTCACCGCCGCCCTGGAGGAGCTCATCCAGGCCGGCGAGGACTACGACGAGGTCATCGCCATCGGGCCCCTGGTGATGATGAAATTCGTGGTGGCCGTCACCAAGAAGTACAACGTCAAGACGGTGGTCTCCATGAACCCCATCATGATTGACGGCACCGGCATGTGCGGCGGCTGCCGCCTCACCGTGGGCGGCAAGACCAAATTCGCCTGCGTGGACGGACCGGAGTTCGACGGCTTTGAGGTGGACTTCGACGAGGCCATCCACCGGGGCGCCATGTACAAGGACTTCGAGGCCCACGCCCGGGAGGCCGCCTGCAATCTTTTGAACCAGGAGGTACGCTGACCATGGCCAATATGAGTTTGAAGAAATGCCCCATGCCCAGCCAGGACCCCGAGGTCCGCAGCCACAATTTTGACGAGGTGGCCCTGGGCTACACCGCCGAGATGGCGGTGGAGGAGGCCAAGCGGTGCCTGAACTGCCCCAAGCAGCCCTGCCACAGCGGCTGCCCCGTGGGCATCGACATCCCCGCCTTCATCGGCAAGGTGGCCGAGGAGGACTTCGCCGGGGCCTACGAGGTCCTGGAGCGCTCCACCACCCTGGCCGCCGTCTGCGGCCGGGTCTGTCCCCAGGAGAGCCAGTGCGAGGGCAAATGCGTCCGGGGTATCAAGGGCGAGCCGGTGGCCATCGGCCGGCTGGAGCGCTTCGTGGCCGACTGGCACCGTGAGCATGCTCACGAGGAGCCGGTGAAGGCCGCCCCCAACGGCCACAAGGTGGCGGTGGTGGGCTCCGGCCCCAGCGGCCTCACCTGCGCCGGCGACCTGGCCCGGCTGGGCTACGCCGTCACCGTCTTTGAGGCCCTCCACACCCCCGGCGGCGTGCTGGTCTACGGCATCCCCGAGTTCCGTCTCCCCAAGGAGCTGGTGCGCAAGGAGATCGCCACTCTGGAGGCCATGGGCGTGGAGTTCCAGACCAACATGGTCATCGGCAAGGTGCTCACCGTGGACGAGCTCATGGAGGACATGGGCTACGAGTGCGTCTACCTGGCCTCCGGCGCCGGTCTCCCCTCCTTCATGGGCATCCCCGGCGAGACCCTCAACGGGGTCTACTCCGCCAACGAGTATCTCACCCGGGTGAACCTGATGAAGGCCTATCTCCCCGACAGCCACACCCCCATCGCCAAGAGCAGGGCCGTGGCCGTGGTGGGCGGCGGCAACGTGGCCATGGACGCCGCCCGGTGCGCCAAGCGCCTGGGGGCCGAGACCGTCTACATCGTCTACCGCCGCAGCATGGACGAGCTCCCCGCCCGGAAGGAGGAGGTCGAGCATGCTCAGGAGGAGGGCATCATCTTCCGGCTGCTCACCAATCCTGTGGAGGTGCTGGGGGATGAGACCGGCCACGTCAAGGGTATGAAGTGCATCCAGATGGAGCTGGGGGAGCCCGACGCCTCCGGCCGCCGCCGCCCGGTGCCCATCCCAGACAGTGAGTTCGTGCTGGACGTGGACACCATGATCATGTCCATCGGCACCTCTCCCAACCCCCTCATCCGCTCCACCACCCCCGGCCTGGAGACCAACAAGCACGGCTGCATCGTCACCAACGGCGAGGACGACCTCACCAGCCGCACCGGCGTCTACGCCGGCGGGGACGCCGTCACCGGCGCCGCCACCGTCATCCTGGCCATGGGCGCCGGCAAGCAGGCCGCCGCCGCCATCCACAAGTACATCCAGGAGAAGTGACCTCCCGGTCGCTTTCCGCTAGCATTGGAAAGGCTCCCGCTCCGCCGTGACGGCGGAGCGGGAGCCTTTTTCGTCTCTGCTGCGATACGGCGGCGCGCCCGACCGG
>DXDV01000152.1 GCA_019115345.1 Candidatus Intestinimonas stercorigallinarum
CTGGAGGACCAGAGGAGCTGGGCGGCGTTCTGGAGGAAATAGCTCACGCCGATGGCGGTGATGAGCACGGCCAGGGAGCCGGCCTGCCGCAGGGGCTTGTAGGCCAGGCGCTCGATGACCACGCCCAGGGCGGTGCACACCACGATGGCCAGCAGGGTGCCCGCCAGGGAGGGGATCACCAGGGCGGCCAGGGAGCCGGGCTCAAACTGCTGGCTCAGGCCGGACATGCTGAAGAAGCAGACATAGGCGCCCACCATGATGACGTCGCCGTGGGCGAAGTTGAGCATCTTGGCGATGCCGTAGACCATGGTATAGCCCAGGGCGATGATGGCATAGACGCTCCCAAGGCTGATGCCGCTGATCAGGTAGTTTAGGAAGACCATAAGACACACCTCTCTGGTGGATGCTCGAGGCCGGACAACGACGGCGCCGTTGCCCGCCCGCAAGCATCCACGCTTCTCTCTAAGCAGAAAGCGTCGGGAGGGCCGCCGGTCCGTGCGGCGGCCCTCCCGCGATCCATGTTTTCTGTGGTTGTGGAAAAGGACGGTGGGATCAGTCCATGCCCACGTAGGCGCCGTCCTGGATGACCATGCCCTTGGGGGCCTTGGACACCGCGCCGGTGGAATCCCAGGTGATGCCCTCGCCGTCGCCGGTGAGGCCCTGGAGGGTGATGGTGGGGAAGGTGGCGATCAGCGCGTCGCAGATCTCCTCATTGCTCATGTCGGGGGTGCAGCCGGCGGTCTCCAGGGCCAGCTTGTAGGCGTAGACGCAGTCATAGGCGTCGGCGGCGAACTGGTTGGGGGTCTCGCCGTAGAGGTCCTGGTAGGTGGTGACGAAGTTCACGGTGGCATCGTCGGTGGCGTCGGCGTTGAAGGGGGTCAGCAGGATGACGCCCTCGGCCAGGGAGGTGTCAAAGCCCTCCATGGTCAGGATGCCGTCCATGCCGTCCACGCCGAAGAACTTGGGGGCGTAGCCCATCTGATCGGCCTGGGTGAGGATCATGGAGGCGGGCTGATAGTACATGGGCAGGAAGATCAGGTCGGCGCCGGCCTGCTGGGCCTGCTGGAGCTGCACGGTGAAGTCGGTCTGGGTGTCCTCGGTGAAGGTGGCGTCGCCCGCCACGGCGAGGCCCAGCTCCTCGGCCTTGGACACGAACTGGTCCTTGATGCCGGTGGAGTAGACGTCGTCGTTCTTCCAGATGATGAAGACGTTCTCGCCCAGGCCCTGCTCGAAGATGTACTGGGCGGAGGCGGAGCCCTGGTTGTCATCGGTGAAGCACATCTGATAGACGTTGTCCTTGCCTTCGATGACGTCGGGAGAGGAGGCGGAGGGGGTCAGGGCGAAGATGCGGTCCTCATAGTTGAGGACGGAGGTGGCCACGCCGGGGGTGGAGGTGACGGAGCCCAGGGAGATCTGCATGCCCCACTCCTTCAGGGTGTTGTAGGCGTTGACGGCCTTCTCGGCGTCGTGGACGTCGTCCTCGTAGCGGAGATCGAACTGGATGGCGCCGCCCTCGGCGTTGATCTCGTCCACGGCGATCTGAGCGCCCCGCTGGGCGGCCAGGCCGTAGATGGAGGCGCCGCCGGTCAGGGGGCCGGTGCCGCCCAGCTTAAAGGCGGTGGAGGAACCCTCGGCGGAAGCGGTCTCGGCGGGGGTGGTGCTCTCGGGAGGGGTGGTCTCGGTGTCGCCGCCGCCGCAGGCGGAGAGCAGGGACAGGCTCAGGGCGCCTGCCAGAGCAAGAGACAAAGCGCGTTTCATTTTCATTCTGAAAACCTCCTTTAGGTTGTTGACAATTATAAGCCTGCCTGTCGTAAATTGTCAACCGTTGTTTTGCCCAACCAGGAGAGGGAATATGTCCAAACTATGAACAAAAAGCACAATGTCCGCCCTCAGAGGAATCCGCCGTCCACTCCGATGACCTGTCCGGTGAGAAAAGAGGCGCCCTCAGAGGCCAGAAAGAGGAGGGTGTTGGCCACATCCTCCGGGGCGCCCAGCCGGCCCAGAGGGGTCTCCTCGGCCAGGGCCCGGAGGGCTTCGGGCCCCAGGTGGGCGTTCATCTGGGTGTCGATGACCCCCGGGGCCACGCAGTTCACCGTGATGCCCGAGGGGGCCAGCTCCTTGGCCAGGGCCTGGGTGAGGCCGATGACGCCGGCCTTTGCGGCGGAATAGGCCGCCTCGCAGGAGGCCCCCGACCGCCCCCACATGGAGGAGACGGTGAGGATGCGCCCGGTCTTTCGGGCCACCATGTGGCGGTAGACCGCGCGGCAGCAGTAGAACACGCCGTCCAGGTCGGCGCCCATCAGTGTCCGCCAGTCCCGGTCGCTCATGTCACAGAGGAGGCCCGTCCAGGCCCGGCCGGCGTTGCATATCAGAATGTCAAGTTGACAAAAATTCTCCAACACATTGTCAACCATTTTTTCCACCTGGGCCGGGTCGGAGACGTCGGCCCGAACGGCTATGGCGGTGTGCCCGGCGGCGGTGAGTTCCCGGACGAGGGCCAGGGCTTCGGCCTCAGAGGTGTGGTAGTGGACGGCCACGGCATAGCCGGCGGCGGCGAAGGCCCGGGCGGCGGCGGCGCCGATGCCCCGGCCGGCGCCGGTGATGAGGACGGTCCTTTGTTCCATAAGCTGGCTCCTTTCGGCCGCCATGCGTCCGGCGGTCAGACTCTATTGCAATGCGTACGGAACAAAGCCGAGCGCCTGGAAAGCCAAGGCTTTCAAGGCCAAATGGCTTTGTTCAAGTGCAAGGTTTTTGGGCGTAATTGTCCAAAAACCTTGCATTTTCCACTGGTGCGTCTTACCGCACCAGCGGAAATACGCATTGCAACAATGGCTGAATTCCAAAAAGCGGCTCTTGTGCGCCGCTTTTATGGAATTGCGCGGCTGCCGCCGCGCGAATAAACCGATGTTCGGTTTATTCAGCAGACATTATTGTACCGTCTTTTCCGTCGGAGCGCAACGGGTTTCCGCCGGGCACATGCGGGGGGCGGGGCTGTCATAGAATAAAGGTGGTATAAAGGTCCCCTTCGTGGGGAGAAACCGGCAAGGAGGCGTATGGAATGAAGTGTTACTGGATACACCGGAGGGTGCTCACCGCCGGGCTGTGCCTGCTGGCGGCGGCGGGGATGCTCTATGTGGTGAATCACCCCGCCATCGTGGGGGCCTCGGCCACCACCCGGCAGCTGCCCGTCTACTGTGTGGCCCGGGACCAGAAGGTGGCCGCCCTCACCTTCGACGCCGCCTGGGGTGATGTGAGATAGCGGCGCCCTGGGCGTGGGCGCCCTCTGCCCCGCACACCCTTGCGCATACCGCACATTGCGATGCCGGCGATCACACGCTGAGGGGTGAGGCAGGCGCTGTTTTCCCCAGCAGCCTGCGGATCCCCTGGATCACCACGACCACGCCCAGCGCCAGGATCAGCACAGCAAACACCAGCTGAATACCGGCGCCCCAGGCGGTGAGGACGCTGGCGCCATCCACCGTGACGGTCATGCCCGCCATCCACCGGTATGCGCCGTTGGCAATGCCGCCGGCCAGATCCCAGATGGTCAGCGCCAGAGCGGTGAAGGTCACCGCGATCATGGTAAACATGGGGATCCAGAGCATAAAGCTCTTCCTCTTTGTGCGCTTGAGGAATACCGCGCAGGCCAGGAAGGCCAGGGCGGAGAGCAGCTGATTGGAGGCGCCGAACAGGGGCCAGATGGAGTCATAACCCACCTGGGTGAGGAAATATGCCAGCACCAGCGTGAGGATGGTGGCAAAATATTTGTTGGTAAGGACTCTTCGCACCGGGCCCACATCCTCGTCCCGAATGGACTCATCCAGAAAGAGCTCCTGGAAGGAGAGCCGCCCCACCCGGGCTACCGAGTCCAGGGAAGTGAGGGCAAAGGCAGATACCGCCAGGTTGATCAGCGTGAACACCACATTCTGAGGCAGGCCCATGACCGCCAGGAAGCCGGCCACACCGCCGGCGAAGATCTGGGCGGGCGTGGTGTAGCCCAAAGCAGCGGTCTCTGCCGAGGAGGAAAAGGAGGCCACGGCGATCAGCGCGATCACAGCAAGCATGGATTCCATCAGCATGGCCCCAAAGGAGACGGGGAGCATGCTCTTTTCGTTTTTGATCTGCTTGGAGGCGGTGCCGGAGGACACCAGAGAGTGGAACCCGGACACGGCGCCGCAGGCGATGGTGACGAACAGGAAGGGGAAAAGCGTCTGACCATTGACGGTAAAGCCGGAGAAGGCGGGCAGGTTGACCTCCGGTCTGGCGGCAAATACGCCGATGACGGCAGCCACGATCATGGCAATGAGCAGGTAGCTGTTCAGGTAGTCCCTGGGCTGGAGCAGAGCCCAGATGGGGGCTACCGAGGCGATCAGCACATAGACAAAGACCAGGATATGCCAGGTATTCAGGTCGATATAGAGCGGAAACTGGAGCCCCAGGGCGATGGCAAGCACCAGCATGACCAGGGTAATGGCGGTATTGAGCCATTTGCCGCATTTTCCGTAGTGCAGCAGGAAGCCCAGGGCCACAGCCTCCACAACAAAGAGCATGGAGGTAGTGGCTACCGAGCCGTTGGCCTGGACGGCGGTGACGGTACCGTCAGCCGCCGTCTGGAAGCCGTTGAAGGTACCGGCCACGATATCCACAAAGGCGGCCACCACCAGGATGGAAAAGAGCCAGCAAAAGAGCAGAAAGAGCTTCTTGCCGGTCTTGCCGATGTAGGATTCGATGATATACCCGATGGTCCTGCCCTTGTTTTTTACCGAGGCATACATGGCGGCAAAATCCTGGACCGCGCCGAAAAAGACGCCGCCCAGCAGGATCCACAGCAGCACCGGCACCCAGCCGAACACCGATGCCTGTATGGGGCCGTTGATGGCGGCGGCGCCGGCGATAGAGGCAAACTGGTGCCCAAAGATCACATTGGTATCGGCGGGCACGTAGTCCACGCCGTCCTCCATCTCATAGGCGGGCGTTTTGGCCTTGGGGTCGATGCCCCAGGTTCTGGCCAGGTAGCGGCCATAGATCAGATAGGCCGCCAAAAGTACGACAATGGCGATGATCATGATGAGCAAACCGTTCATTGGAAAAACCTCCCCATATAACGCGTACCACTGGTGCGTTAAAACGCACCAGTGGAAATACGCATTGCAACAGTGGCAGACATTACATAAAAGACTCCGCCCCGGTGTGTCACCACCGCTTTTCCAGGGTGAGCACATTCAGGCCGTCAGAGTAGTAATAGGTGGCGGCATCCGTCAGCCTCCTGACGATATAAATTCCCAGCCCCCCCTCTTCCCGCTCCTCCGGAGAGCGAGTCATATCCGGGTCCGGCTTTTGGGTGGGATCATAGGGGCGGCCGTTGTCAGAGAAGCGCAGGCGGGCGCAGCCCTCGCCCACCTCGCACCCCAGGGTAACTGCGGTGGCCCCGCTGTAAGCGACAATGTTGGAGAAGATCTCGTCGGCCACCACGTCCATCTGCTCCACGACCCGGGTCGGGGCGCGGTGGCCCTTGAGTTCCTCCTCAAAAAATGCGGTGACCCGCTTCAGGCTGTCCAGCGTAGGCTGGACACCCATCTTTTTCATCCGGCCCGCACCCAGGTCCTTGATCTCTAGGGCCAGCATGGTAATATCGTCAAACTGCGGCGCCTCTCCCACAAAGGCGTCGATATCCGCCCGCACACTGCGGATCAGTTCCTCACAGCCCGCGTCGCTCCCGCGGTTGAGCGCGTCCAACATCCGCTCCGTACCGTAGAGCTGATTGCGGCTGTCAGTGGCCTCAGCCACACCGTCGGTATAGACAAAGAGCGTGTCGCCGCCGCAGAGGGTGAGCTCATACTCCCGGTACCGGGAGTGCTCCATCCCGGCCAGCACAAAGCCGTGCTTATCCCGGAAGAGCTGAAACTGCCCATCTGCCCGGCGGATGGCCGGAAACTCGTGGCCGGCGTTGGCACACACCAGCTTTCCGGTGGAGATCTCCAGGATGCCCAGCCATACGGTGACAAACATACCGGCGTCGTTGTTCTCGCACAGCTGGTCGTTGACCTTCTCCAGCACCGCCTTGGGCGATGCGCCGGTCTGCGCGGCGTTTTTCAGCAGGGTCTTGGCAATGACCATGAACATGGCCGCCGGTACCCCCTTGCCCGAAACATCCGCCATCACCAGCGCCAGATGGTCGTCATCCACCAGGAAAAAGTCGTAGAAATCGCCACCCACCTCCTTGGCTGGGTCCATGGCCGCAAAGATACTGAATTCCTCCCGCTGCGGGAAGGGCGGGAAGATGCAGGGCAGCATGGAGGTCTGGATGTTCCGGGCCACATCCAGCTCGGCGCCGATGCGCTCCCGCTCCGCCGTAACCTGGGTCAGGTTGGAGATGTAGGTGTTGATCTCCTGCTCCATCTGCCGGATGGAGCAGGCCAGCGTTTCAACCTCATCTCCTGTCCTGATGTCCAGCAGAGAGATGGCCGAGCTGCCCCGTTCCTCCTTCTTGTCGGAGACAAAGGAGCCGGTGGCCCTGGAGAGCTGGTTGATCGGGCGCACCACGGTGCGGCTGAACACCAGCGACAGCACCAGGATGAGAGCCAGCGTCACCGCGGCCAGAACGGCAGTGAGCCGGAGAAGGAAGTCCTCCCGGTCGGCCACCACCTCGTTCATGGAGAAGTCCACAAAGGCGTTGGCCACCACGGTTCCGTCCTCGTCCGTGATCGCGGCCGCCGCAGAGGCCAGCCAGCCGAACTCCTCATAGTTGGTAATATAGGGCGGAAACTCGTAGATCCCCTGCTCCATCAGCGCCTGGTTCCCCGGCTCTATGTCCCCGCAGGTGCCCGGCGGACAGGCGTCGGCGGTGGAGTCGGCGTCAATGATATAGATGCCCTGACCCGTCTGCGCGTCCATATAGGCCACGTACATCCACAGCACTCCGTTGTCCTCCTTCAGGGTGTTCAAAATGTCGAACGTCTCCTGATAGGCGGGACTCCGGGCGATCTCATCAAAGGCGGCATAGTAATCCGCCCAATCCTGCTCATCGAAGGAATCAAAGTCCGGCGGCGTGTGCGCATCCGGGCAGAAGCTCCGGTAGATCTCCACCGTCCGCTCCGCCAGAGCCGCTACCGCCCGGGCATCCACCATGGAGGCTGCGGATCTGGCCGTATTCATCGTCAGCCGCTCGTAGTGCTCCTCCATGGATCGGGAGTACACGTTGTAGCTGATCAGCCCGGCCACCCCGGCTACCACCACGGCCATGAGCAGCACGGCCGCTATCACTTTTGTGCGCAGAGAGAGCTTCATAGGTCCACCTCAAATACTGACCACCAATGTATTGAATCCCTGATACTGCCGGTAGAAGAAGTCCTTGGCCTGCTTTTTCACCACCAGCATGCCGATGGCGTCCATATCGAAAGACCCGCTTTCCCCCATCTTCCCCGTCTCCAGGGAAAATGGGTCAAACCAGGCGGCGTTGTCCCGCACATGCAGCTGGAAGCCGCCGTCCGGGCAGGCGATCAGGGTGATCTGGATATATCCGTCGCTCGCGCGGTCAAAGGCCTTGGAGATGATGGCCACACTGATCTCCTCAATGGCCAGATGCGCCAGGTACTCCTGCCTGGGCGTGGCCCCCCATCGCGCACAGAAGGCATCCACCTCCCCGGACAGGCCGCCCAGATCCTCGGTGCGGCTGCGGATCTGCCGGTAGAGAATGCGCTCAGGCGGAAAGGTCCCCTCACCGGCCGGACGGGCTCTGTACCAGAGGAGGAATACGCCCAGGGACAGCCCCTCCCCGATCGGGAACACCCACCACAGCCCAGAGGGCCATACCACGGCCAGCAGGAGCGTCACCGGCAGAAGCACGGCGCACCCCCGCAGGGTGGCCAGGACAAAGGCCTCCCGCTCCCGCTCCACCGATTGAAAATAGGCCTCCAGCACAACGCTGACCCCGGCAAAGACGCTGGAGAGGCAATAGAGCCGCAGGGCCGTCCCGCCCACTGCCGCGGCCTCCTCCCCGGACAGGCCGAAGGCGGCGCACACCGCCTGGGGAAACAGGCCGATCAGTCCGGCGGCCAGCATACCGAAGGCCAGCCCCCATCCCAGGGCCAGCCGCAGCGACCGCGCCACCGCCGCCCGGTTTTTCTCCCCGTGAAAGGTGGAGACCAGCGGCTGAAGGGCCTTGGCCGCGGCATCGTACAGGTAGAGGATCAGATAGGAGGCGTTCTGCGCCACGTCAAAGACCGCCACACCGGTCTGGCCGAAGCAGTTCAGCAGGGTGCGGGTGGCGATGAGCAGAAAGACCAGCTGGTAGATATACTGCACCGAGGAGGACAGCCCGGTACGCAGGCAGGAGAACGCTTCCCTCCAGGCGGGACGGACCCGCCGCAGCGTCAGCGTCCCCCGCCGGTCCAGCAGGCCGGGCAGATAGGCCGCCACGGCGGCCGCCGAGCCCGCCAGCGTGGCCAGCGCCGCGCCGGCCGTCCCCATGTCCAGCCCCAGCACCAGGACCAGATTCAGCCCGATATCTGTCCCAGTCCCCGCCAGAAAGCCCGCGCTGGCCCGCCGCTGCTGGCCGTCAGCCCGGAGATAGTAGTTGAGAATATAGTTGAGGAAGAAAACCGGCGCGCCCAGCCCGATGAGCCGCACATAGTCCATGGTCTGCCGGTACAGCTCGCTGCCGGCCGGCCCGGCCCCCAGCAGGCACAGCGTCCCGCCGGGAAACAGGTTGACCGAGAGCGCAATGGCGCAGCTCAGCGCCAGCGCCAGCAGGAGCACCCGGAGGAAGCTGTCCACCGCCTCCTCCCGCTTTCCAGCGCCCAGCAGCTGGGCGTAGCGGACGCTGCCGCCGATGCCCAGGCCGTGCATGAAAAGGTTGATGACCATAAAAAGGGGCAGCGTCATGCCGATGGCGGCCAGGCCGGTCTCCCCCAGCCGCCAGCCCACCACCAGCGCGTCGGCCATGTCGGAAAAGGCCAGCCCCACCGAGGCCCACAGGGAGGGGACAAACAGCCGGCGGAACATCCGGCCCGTAAACACATCCTGTCTCATAGACGCCGCGCCCCCCACATCTCATGCCTGCCGTCAGGCAGAAAGTGCTCCTTCATCGCCCGGAGCCCAGGCAGGCCCAGGTCCTCCTCCAGGTTGAACCAACGGTACCGCCCGGGCAGTGACAGCATCAGCTCCCGCAGGACATAGTAGGTCAGGCCCTGTACATCCACCGCGCATTTTCCCACCGCCGCGTCAAAGGTCTCCTCCGACAGAGGGAACCCCAGCATAAAGGCCGCCGGGCGCTCCGCCAGATAGACCACCACGCCCCGGAGCCCCAGCGCTTCCCAGTGCTCCAGCGCCCGCAGCGCCACCATCCGGTCGTCTGCGCCGCCGCCGGGGTGGGCGGAGGACCAGGCATCCAGAACATACCTGGCGTCAACGGCGCTCTCCCGGTCCAAGACCCGGGTGCGGGGGACCAGTTCCCGCTCGATCCGGTGGACACGCCACCGGAGATGCTGGAACTCTCCGCCTGCCATCTCCACATGGGACGCCCGCTCATACAGATACTCGTCTCCCTCAGGACGGCGGAAGATCTCCCATCGGCCCGGAAACCGATCCCGGAGCCAGGCGGCGTCCTCCGGCCGCAGATAGAACAGCTCCAGCCCGGGCTCACCGCCATGGGCCGCAAAAAAGGCCAGCTTTCCCCCCTCGCCGCCGCAGGGAAAGAACCAGGCGTTTGCACCGCGTTTCGCAGCCCTGACCGCGAAGCAGTCCTCCCGCAGAACGATCTCAAGCCCCAGCTGCTCCCGCCAGAGGAAAAGGGACGGGAAGGCATGAGAGGAGAGGGGGTGATCCGCCAGCCCTCTCAGCCGGTCTACCCCCTCCCGCAGAGCAAGGTCTAGCTCAGCCATAGTCCCCCAGCTCTCTCACCCGCGGCGCCCGGACCCAGCCGTTGCGCACAGGGAAGCACATCCCTGGGCCGGGGTGGGGAAGCACCCGTCCGCCAATCAGCTCGTAGCGGCGCTCCTCCGTCCGGTAGATGCACTCATATCCGTAAAAGGCCCGCAGAATGGCGTCGGCCTCCTGTGCCGAGGTCTCCGGCGTAATGGTCCAGTCATGCTCCGTCGGGCAGGGCCAGCAGGCGCCCTCCCCCTGGGGCCTGGCATTGGCCAGCAGGCCGGGCAGATCCCGCAGCAGCCGCCGCACCATGCCCGGGAGCACCTGCTCCACCCCGGCCATATAGTCGGCCAGGGTGTCATGGGCAGTCAGCGGAAAGTGTTCCTCCAGCAGTACGGCTCCCGTGTCAAAGGTCTCCTCCATTCTGTGCAGGACCACGCCCCCCCGGCGCTCTCCCCGGAGGAGCATGACAGGCATGGGCCAGGCGCCCCGGTACTGGGGCAGCGGCGCCGGATGGATGTTTACCATGGGAAAGGCATCCGTTATGGGCAGACGGTGATAGTACCCCGCGCACAGCAGCAGCGCACAGCCCTGCTCGGCCAGCCAGGCCAGATCCGCCTGCGTCACCGGCTCCAGGCCGACAGGTATGCCGTTGGCCTCCGCCATCTCCAGCACCCCGGTATTGAACTCGGTGACGTTGTCTGTTTTGCAGGTGAAGAGCTTCAGGACCCGGCACTCCTCCTCCAGCACGGTGCGCAGAGCGCACTGAAGCAGGTCGATCCCCAGATATGCCAGCTTCACGGTCACTGAATGGTCAGGAAATCGCTGAAGCCGGTCAGATCAAAGACCTCTTTGACCATGGGGCACACATTGCGCACCACCATGGAGCCCTGCTTGTTCATGGTTTTCTGGGCGGACAGAAGCACCCGCAGCCCGGCGGAGGAAATGTACTCCAGACGTTCCAGGTCCAGCGTCAGTGCCCGGACGCCGCCCAGGGAGTCCTTCAGCTCCCGCTCCAGCTCCGGCGCGGTGGCGGTGTCCAGGCGGCCCTGGAGCTTCAGCGTCAGGTCGGTACCGCTGCTCTCTTTGATGATCTCCATTCTGAATATCTCCTTCTGTTTTGTCGTTGCGTTGGGACGCCCTCAGAAAAGAAGCGTGTCCACCCGGCTCAGCAGGTCGGCCAGCCGTGTTCTGCACAGCTCGATATTGGCCCGGCCCTCCTCGGTGTTCAGACCGCTGCGGCGGATGGTCCGGCGCATGAGCCGGGCGTAGCCGATGACCATGGCCTTCTCCTCCACAGCCCGGATGGCCTCCCCGTCCCGCGTGCCCAGGTATTTGGCCAGAGCCTTTTTCCAGAAGAGGACGGCGGTCTTGCGGGACAGCTTCAGGAAGGAGAGGGTGACGCCCGGGTCCACCTCTCCAAAGGCCACAAAAGCCAGATACATGGACGCCAGCTCAAAAATGGGGTGGCCCACGCTCAGCGTGTCCATGTCAATGATCAGGACCTCGTTGTTCTGCATGACGATGTTGTTGGTGTGGTAGTCACCGTGGAGCATGGTGTCCCGCTCCGGCACATCCTCCACCAGGGCCACCAGCTTCTCCGCCTAATCGTCAGGCAGGTAGTCCCGCAGGAAGGTCACCCAGTCCAGGGCCACAGCCTTCATGTCCGGCATATCGCCGGGTTTGACGCGGGTGCTGTGCATCTTTTTCATCAGGTCAACATACAGGTCCACGTAGATGTCCATCTCCAACGGATCGGCGGCGATGAGCTTGGAGAAGGACCGGGAGTTGAGCAGCTCAAATACAGAGCCGTAGCGCTCCCCCACCCGCACTACATCGTAGGGGATGGCGGTGGGGATGCCCAGCACAAAGGCCTTCCGGGCCAGCTCCCGCTCCCGCTGTACGTCGGGCAGGCAGTCGGCGCTGTGATAGACCTTGACCACCGTATCCTGGTCGATGCGGTAGACTGTGCCGTTGGCGCCCCGGCCGATGACCTCGCACCCCTCGATGGAAAAGACGCGGTAGGCCTTTTCCACCGGCATCATCTCGGTAAAGCCGGTCATGTCCAGAATCTCATAGACCTCAGCGGAGACGTTTATCAGCCTGAACGCCTGCTCCAGCTTCCGCAGACGCAGCACCACCCGCAGGCCGGCGCTGGATATGTAGGTCAGCTCCTTCAGGTCCAAAATCAGCCCGCTGTGGGGTTGTGCCTCCCGCAGCGCCGTGATCTCCGCCTCTACGGCCGGAGCGTTGCCCGAGTCAATATGGCCGGAGAGGTCGATTTTCAAGGTGTCGTTTTCCATGATCCCGTTCATTTCGGGCTACCCCCTGCTCCGGTCCCGCGCCAGCGGGTACCGGAAGATTTTTCGTCATCTCAGTTTTCCTCAAACACCTGGCGGATCAGCCAGTCGTATTCCCGCCAGGCCGCCGACTCCGCCAGCGGCGAGGCCACATCGGCAATGGTCCGGTAGTACCAGTGGTGCTCCTCCGGGTCGGTCTGATGGAATCCCTGCCACACGGCAGCCCCCTTCCGCGCCTTCTCCCGGTAGAGGGAGCGCATGTTGGAGAGCTTGTCGCCCAGGGTCACAATGGCGGCTCCGGGGTCCTCCGCTGCTCGGAGCCTGGCAATGGCCGCCTCCTTGCGGGCCCGCCAGCTCTGGCCGGGGGGCAGATGGCGCATCTTGTCCTCCGTCTCCGCCCCCACCAGCGCGGCCACCCGGACGCCGAACCGGGCCCGGATGTCCTCCAGAGCCACGCCCGCGTCCTCTACCGTGTCGTGGAGGACGGCGGCGGCCAGCACCTGGCTGTCATTGGTCAGCGTGGCGGCCACGGCGGCGGCCTCCATGGCGTGCAGGATGGCCGGTACGCCGTCGCCCTTCCGCAGCACCCCGCCGTGGGCGGCAATGGCAAAGCGCATCGCATCGGTCAGAAGCTCCAATTTTCATTCCTCCTCAGCCCAGGTATTTCTTGATTTTCAGGATATTCTGACCGTTTTTGTACTCGTAAGTCACATCATCCATGGTCTTCTTCACAAGAAAAATCCCCAGGCCGCCCACCTGCCGCTCCTCCAGGGGCAGATGGATCTGGGGGTCGGCCTGAGCGAGAGGGTCATAGGGCACTCCGTGGTCGATAAAGGTAATGACCACCGCCAGAGGGTCCTGTACCACCTCCACCCGCACCGTGGCCGGCCCCACCTCGGGGTCATAGGCATACTGGGCGATGTTCCCAAAAAGCTCATCAATGGCCACGTCGATCTGCCGGCGGATCCGCTCCGGGCAGCGCAGCGCCTCCAGCTCTCCGTTGACAAAATCAGTGACAGGCGCAATGTTCTCGACCGTGGCGTCAATGGACAGTTCTTTCAAGGCGTTCCCTCCTTACCCGGCGAAACCGTGGAGCTGCGGCTCCTGTTTAACTGTTCCCGGCTCAAACGCCTGCCGAAGCCGCTGACGGCGTGGACGGGGCAGACCAATACGCATAGGTGGCAGCCCACACAGGCCGTCGGGTCCATCACAGGCCCTCCGCGCCCCATGGCCAGCGCCTCATGGCCGCCGTCCCGGCAGGAGAGGACGCACCGGCCGCAGCCCACGCAGCGGCTCCGGTCAAACCGGGGCAGCAGGATGCTCTCCCGCTCCAGCTCCTCCAGTGCCGCCACATTCTCCACTCCCAGGCCCCTCAGCTCCGTGACCCGGTCGAGCGCCTTCTCCCGCAGGTAAAGGGTAAGGCCCTCCAGCAGATCGTCAATCACGCGCAGGCCGTACTGCATGACGGCGGTGGTGATCTGCACATGGTCGGCCCCCAAAAGCAGGAACTCCACGGCATCCCGCCAGGTCTCAATACCGCCCATTCCGCTGATGGGCGGGACAGGCCACTCCGGACAGGAGGCCAGCTCCCAGATAAAGCGCAGGGCGATGGGCTTGACCGCCTTTCCCGAATAGCCGCCCACCCCGGAAAGCCCCCGCACCGAGGGGCTGGTGGCGTAGGTGTCCAGATTCATGCCCATGATGCTCTTGACGGTATTGATGGCCGCCAGGCCGTCGGCTCCGCCCCGTCTGGCCGCCAGCGCCATGGGCCGCATATCCCCTACGTTGGGGGTGAGCTTGGCCAGCAGCGGAACGGAACATCCCCGCCGGGCGGCCGCGGTATACCGCTCCACCGCTTCTGGGCTCTGGCCCACATCCACGCCCAAGCCGTCCTGCTCCATGTTGGGGCAGGAGAAGTTGCACTCCACCAGATCGGCTCCCGCCTCCTCCACCAGCCTGGCCAGACGGGTCCACTCCGCCTCGTCCCGGCCCATGATGGAGGCGATTATGACCTTTGTGGGATAGTCTCGCTTCAGACGGCGGATGATGTCCAGGTCCTCCTCCAGGGAGGCACAGGAGAGCTGCTCGATGTTCTTGAAGCCATAGAAGCAGCCTCCATCGGAAAGGGCGGAGTAGCGGGGAGAGGCCTCCCGGGGGATAAAATCACAGATGGTCTTGAGGCAGGCGCCCGCCCAGCCCATGTCAAAGGCCCGGGCGACCTTCTCATAGCTGCTGGCCACCACCGACGAGGAGAGCAGGAACGGATTTTCCAGCTTTACGCCGCAAAACTCGCTGGACAGGTCCACCCGCTTCTCCCCCAGCTCCTCCAGCCGCCCCTTCTCCTGATGCAGCGCCATGCACACCCGGCGGATCTGGACGGGGCCGTCCGGCCGCAGGCAGGCATCCTGGCATGGCGCGGCACAGCGGGCGCACAGGTCCTGTCCGGGGAGCCGCATGGCCGCTCCGGCCTCATTCTCAAAGCGCACGCTGCGCAGGATGCCGGCCGGGTCCAGGCCATGGGGACAGGCAGAAGTGCAGGGCGCCTCATGACACAGCAGGCAGGGAGCCGCTTTCTCTTTTGGCTCTGTGGTATTCCAAATCACGTTTTTTCCTCCTGCTTTTCTAATTTAGATGGAGCCGCTGGGCGGCGGTTTTGGCCTCAGTCCGCCGCTTGACCCCCAGCTTTTCCAGAATATGACTTACGTGTACCTTTACAGTGGGCAGCCTGATCCCAAGGATCTCGCCGATCTCGGCGTTGCTCTTGTCGGCGCAGAGCAGACGCAGCACCTTGAGCTCAGCGGCAGAAAGGGGCGCCGCGATCTCCCGCCGCGGACTCAGGTAATCGGGATAGTGGGCCGCCTGCACCCGCAGAGCGGCGATCAGCCGCTTGCGGAAGCCATCGTCCCCCCGCCAGCCGCACCGCTCCACCAGGGGCAGCACCGCGCTGCCGTACTGGCTCACCGGCCGCAGGAATTGGAACTCCGCCGCCGTATCCAGGGCCGCCCCCAGCTCTCGCTGCCAGTCCCCCTCCCCCAGCCGCGGCCCTGGCGATGGCCAGAAGCACATGGAGATGGATGCTGTCAATGTAACGGCGGCAGGCGGCAAAATAGGCCTTCAGAGGGGCGAGGGTAAGCAGCGCCCGGCTTTCCTCACCCAGCTTCAGCTCCGCCATGGCCTGGGTCAGATATTGATATCGCTTCATGCCGTGGAACTCCTGGGGATTCTTCGGCGCCTTTTCCCGGTACCACTGGCTCACCTCATCATCGTCTCCCCGGCGCAGATCCACCCGGCAGAGCATGGCGTCCAGATTGGGCAGAAAACGGGCCTCGCCTGCGGCCTCAAACCGCTCCCGCAGCGTGACCAGGGTCTGTCTGGCATCATCCGCCCGGCCCGCGTCCGCCTGGGTCCGGGCCAGAAGCCCCACCACGGCAAATTCCATATCCGGCGTGCCGGACCGGCGGACCCGCTCCAGGTCCGCCATAAGGGAGAGCACCCGATCCTTGATATTCTCCCCCTTCTCAAACTTGCTCTCGGCCATGGCGCAGTCGGCCAGGCATACGCCGTCCCGGCCCAGCACGCCCTCCACCGGGACCCGCAGAACTGTATAGAGGAGGTCATCCCGCTTGCTCCAGGGCGAGAAGTCCTTCCCGCCGTTCATCAGGCTGGGCATGGTGCTGGTCACCGAGAAGGGCGGCAGACGGACTTCCCTGTCTGTCAGCAGGCGAAAGGCCTTGGGGAAAAGGTCGATCATTCCCTCTACCTCCCGCTGGGGCAGGGCCAGATCCAGCCATACAAGGCGGCTGCGTGCCTCCCGGCCCGCCCCGTCGGTCCGGCGGCGGCTCCGGGCAAAGTCCTGAAGGGCCTGATACCAATGCTCGGAGCCCTCAAAATCCATCCGGATGGCACACAGCATGCTCATGGCCTGCATGAGAGCGGGCGTGTCCCGGATCTCCTTCTCCGGCAGGGCGCTGTAATAGGGCTCCAGCTCCTCGTAGTGCCCCATTCCCGGGTGCAGGTCCGCGTTCCGCGCCAGCAGCTGGGATACCTTTCCATAGTCTCCGCTTTTCGCGTAGCACTCCAGCGCCTTTCCGTACTGCTCCGAGAGCTCATAGTACAGCCCGCCCCGGTCGTAGAGCGCCTTTCGCTCTCCCTCGTCGCGGTTCTGCTCCAGCTCCCACAGGAGAAAACGCCGGAAAATGGGCCAGAAATGATAGCAGTCCAGCTGGTCCTGGATCAGGGCGCTGGACTCCCGCTGAAATCTGCCCAGCAGCTCCCCCGCCCTGCTGTTGCCGCTGACGATCCGGGCCAGTTCCGGAACGAACTGCTCAAAGGGCGCCAGATCCAGCAGCATCTGCTGGGTGGCCAAGTCCAGCGGCCGAAATACCCGCTGCTCAAAATAGAGAAACAGTTCCCGGCGCACCTGGTCGGTGGTGGTCTTATTGTATCGCTCGCCATGCCTCAGATGCTGGATCAGCAAAACCAGAGGCAGGGGGCACCCCTTTGTCTCCTTTTGGATGGCGTTGAGCTCCAGGCCGGAGACTGTCACACCGTTGAGCTGGAGCAACCGGCCTGTACGCTCCCGATCCAGAGCCAGGTCCGCCGCGTCAAACACCGTCATCAACCCGGCAAACTGAAAGGGCAGCAGCCAGCCCGGCACCATGCCCCGGGTCAGCAGAATGAACCGGCACTCCGGGCAGCCCCGGATCAGCTCACACAGTCCTTCCTGGTGCCGTTCCTCTGTCAGGCACTGGAGATCGTCCAGCAAAAGCGTGTCCCAGCTGCCGTCGGCGGGCGGAAGGCTGAAGTCCGGTGCTCCCGCGCACAGCCCGCGCACCCGGCTCCCCGCTGCCAGCGTCTGCGCCGTGGTTGTCTTGCCGAAACCGCAGGGCGCGCTGAACAGCACCACTCGTCCGCGGCTCATGGCTGTCCGAAACCGCTGCTCCAGCTCCGGTTTCAAAACGGCCTTCTGCACCATGGTCGACCTCCTCCCCACATCCTCCGGATGCCGCGGCATCCTAAAGTTTTGATATTTTATCAAACCGCCCTTTTCTTATAAATACATCCAAAGTATTAGAGGGCAGTGCTGAACGGCTGTTTGGGTTTTATCAGTGATACCATTCCAAAACAGAGGACCCGCCGCAGAATTTTTCAATTCTGCAACGGGTCCTTTGTGCAATGATGCGCCCAAAGCCTGAGCAAACCGGTTCTCTTGGATTTTTGATGGCGGATCGGGCGGGCCTGTCACCGCCGTCCCCGGGGGAGGAGCAGGGCGGCGAACAGGGAGACCAGAGGGACGGTGAGGATGATGCCCACCGACCCGGCCACGCTCTGGATGAGCTCGATGGCCATGGAGTCGCTGTTGAGAATTTGGATGAGGGGGTAGCCGTAGACCTGGAAGAGGAGGAGCGTGTTGAAGGAGGCTCCGGCAAAGGCCAGGATCAGGGTGTTGGCCATGGTGCCCATGGCGTCCCGGCCGATATTCATGCCCGAGCGAAAGAGCTGGGCGGGGGCGATGTCAGGGTCCACCGCCCGCAGCTCGTCGCAGGCCGAGGCAATGGACATGGACACGTCCATCACCGCCCCCAGGGCGGCGATGAGGATGCCCGCCACCAGCAGGCCCCGGATCTTCAGGGGGCTGTCGTAGGCCCGGAGCACCAGCTCCTCCGCCTCCCCCATGTTGAAGCCGCTGATCGGGGTGAGGTTCCCCACCACCCAGGCGAAGAGTCCCGCCGCCGCCACACCGCATACACAGCCCAGACCGGCACACAGGGTCTTACGGGAAAATCCGGTGAGCATGAGGAGGGAGGCCGCCGCCGTCAGGGCGGCGATGGCCACCGACGCCGGGATGGCCGCCGCTCCCCGGAGCACCATGGGGATGAGGAGGAACCAGATCCCCGCCAGAGTGTAGGCCAGGCCCAGCAGGGCCATGACCCCCTTCTTTCCGCCGATCACGATCATCAGCAGAGCAAAGACCGCCAGCATGCCGAAGAGGACCATGCCCCGGTCGTAGTTGGGGATGGAGAGGATATAGGGCTCTCCGGCATCATCCAGGTCCAGCCGTACGATCACCCGGGTGCCCACCGAGCAGTCCACGTTGGCGTAGGCGCTCAGGTAGTTGTAGCCCTCCAGCACCGCACCCTTGTAGGGGCCGGAGAGGATCTCCAGCTCCAGCTGCTGGGTGCCCAGGCGCAGGCCCTCGGTCCAGTCCTGGGGCTGGGCGTCGTCGTAGAGCACATCGGTGACCCTGGCCACAGCGAAAAGCCGCTTCTGGGCGGCGGTGAGGGTGTCGTCCGCCGGGCGGAGCAGCAGTCCGCCCACCACCAGCAACAGCAGCAGACAGGCTCCCACCGCCAGTCCGGCCAGACGTGGCGCCTTGGACGGAGCGGGGGCGGCGGGCGGCGGGGGCGGCGCGGTCTTTTTACGGGCCATAGGCGGTCTCCTCTCTGGCGGTGGATAGGGCAGGGGCGCCGCCCGCCGGGCGGCGCCCCTGCCGGTCATCGGTTGGTCATGGATAGAATGGGCGTACTCAGGCGCTCAGGGCCTGGAAGCGGACCAGGATGGTGCACAGCTCGGCGCGGCCGGCGCCCTCCGCGGGGGCCAGGAGGCCGCCGGGACGGCCCTGGATGAGGCCCTGGGCCACCGCCCAGGCCATGGCGTCCTTGGCGTAACCGCTGACCGAGGCGGCGTCGGCAAAGGCGCTCAGGCTGGCCGGGTCGCCGGTCTGGCCGTCCAGATAGAGCCAGAAGCGGTAGAGCATGGTCACCAGCTGCTCCCGGGTGATGCTGCCATTGACGCCGAAGAGGCCGTTATCATAGCCGTTGACCACGCCGTTGGCACTGGCCCAGGCCACCGCGTCGCTGTACCAGGTGTTGGGCTCCACGTCGGGGAAGGCGGCGCTGCCGCCCTCCCAGGTCTCGCCGGACATGCGGTAGAGGACGGTGACCAGCATGGAGCGGCTCACCTGCTGGTCAGGCGCGAAGGAGGTGGCGGAGACGCCCACCATCAGGCCCTGCTCCACCACGTCGGAGACGGCGTCGTAGTACCAGGCGTCCTGATCCAGGTCGGTGAACACGCCGGGGCTCAGCAGGGTGCCGCTGTCGGGGATGTGGGTGTCGTCCTGGCCGGGACGGGTGATGACCACGGAGCTGTCGTCATCATCGTCGTCGTCTCTGCCGCTGGTGCCGCCGCCGGAGGCTGTCGTGCACACCACGTCGGCCCGATCCCGGACGCGGATGCGGGGGAAGGGGCCCTCAGGGGCGTTGAAGGTGTTGTCGTAGGAGGCAAGGCCGGTGACGGTGATCTCCCGGCCCACCGCCAGATTCTGCACGTCCCGGCCGGTGGTGATGTAGCCGTCGATGAACACCCGGCCGATGCCGCCGGCGCTGTCCCGGACCAGGATGGTCTGGACCAGGCCGTTGGACTCCTCAAAGGAGACCACGGTGCCTCTCAGGGTCACCAGGTTGCCCAGGACGGAGCCGTCGTTGAGCTGGGCGGCGGTGATGGACTTGGGCGCGGGGGCGGTGCCCTCGCCGATCTTCTCAATGTCCGTCACGGCGATCTGCCGCTCCCCCTGGTAGGAGGAGGTGGTGCCGGTGATGCGGACTTTGTCGCCGATCTTGAAGTCGCCCGCCACGGGGAAGGCGTTGATGCCGGCGGTGCCGTCCTGGAGGTAGATGCAGTCGAAGAAGGCGGTGTCCTTGTCGTAGCCAGAGGCGTTGGAGGTGACCACGCCCTCGATGGTGTAGCGCACGCCCTCCATCTCCTGGGCCTGCACGTCGGCAATGGGGGTGATGGCCACGGGGTTGAGGTACTCCACCAGATTCTCACAGATGTTATAGTTGGAGTAGTTCTTCTCCGCGCCCGAGTCCTCCACCTCGGCCTGAACCTCGAAATTGGACATGAAGGCCGCGCCCGAGACGATGATGAGGCCCTTTCCGTCTCCCAGGTCCTCGGTGGCCAGCACCATCAGGCGGTCGTCTCCCTCCGAGGCGGGGTACTTCGGCATGGAGTCGCCGCCCAGGCCGTCGCCGTCGCTGTCCTTGGAATAGGTGGTGGCGTGGCCGTAGACCACCGGCGTGACGGTGTCGGGCACCGCCGCCGTGGGTGCGCCGGTCTCGTCCACTACGTAGACAGACGCGCCGCCGTACTGGCTGAAGAGCTGGGTATACATGTTGTCATAGTCGTGCTCGGCGTCGTAGTCCACACCGTCCACCAGGAAGCTGTCCCAGTTATAGGTGTTGAAGTAGAGCCGCTGGGTCTGACCGCCGTTGCGCTCGTCGTCGTTGGTGGCGTCGTCTCCGATGCGCAGCGAGGAGCCCAGGGCCGCCAGAACCTGATTCTGCTGGGCGGCCATGTGGTCCTCCGCCGGGAAGTCGGCATAGCTCTCATAGTAGTCCGACCAGCCCGCCAGGATCAGCGCGCCGCCTGCGGCGTTGAAGTCCACCAGGGCCTGAATCTCCTCCTGGGAATACGTGACATAGGGATCCCGCAGGGCGCTTCCGTCCCGCCGGGAGGGCGCCGTGAGGATGATGGCCACGTACTTGCCCTCAGCGTTCTCACAGGCCGCGATCAGGTCCTCGCTGGTGGCCAGCTCCACGGTGCGCACCTGATATCCGGCCGCCAGGTTGCCGAAGTTGCCCATGGAGTCCTTGTAATTGCCGTTGACGTACTCGTTGTAATGGGAGGCGTCGATGCCGATGTACACCAGCTGCTCGGCATCCAGTACGTCCAGCGTGACTTCCATGGAATAGGTGTACTCCATCCCGCCCTGGGTCATGGACACGGTGACGGTGATGGGGGTCAGCCGGGCCTGGGTGGGTGTGTACTTCCACTCAATGGCCAGCGTGCCTCCGGCGGCGGGGATGGTGTACCCGGTGGTGTCGGTATAGAGGGTCTCACCCCGGCTGGTATAGGTGACGGAGTTGACGGTGGCCTCCTCCGTCTCGCTGTTGAAGAGGTTGGTGGTGATGGTCACTTCCTCATCGGTGACCGGATTGGCGGTACCGCACGTCACGGAGGAAATGCCCAGCTTCAGGGTCTCGCCCACCCACACGGGGGCGGTGACGGCGATGTCGCCGTCGCCCTGGGTGACGCGGATGAAGTAGTAGCTGTAGTCGGCCGGAATGGTGCAGCTCAGCGCGCCGGAGGCCAGCTCCTCGGGATCGTCCCAGGTGTAGGCCACCGCGCCGGAGTTGACGACCACTTCCACCCGGGCGATGGAATCGCTCGCGTCGGGGTCGTAGACGGTGACGTTGATATTCGCCTGCTCCACGCCCTCGTCGTCCAGAATGGCGCCCAGCATGGCGTCGTTGAGGGTGTAGTTGATTTCCAGGTTCTTGTCCTCGGTGGCATAGACCCGCCGGTCCCGGATGGCCTGGTAGATGCCCTCTTCCGAGAAGTCGTCGGTGAGAATCACGTCCCGGGCGTCGTTGGCGTTGCCCCACTTGCCCTTGTGGTTGTCCTGGTTGTTGGTGGGGGCCACGTGCCAGCCCTTGTCCAGGGCCATGATGTAGTACTCATAGCTGGGGTAATAGCCCCCCGCGCCGATGGCGCCCTCGCCGTTGCCCACCTCCACCAGCTGGATGCGGGTGTCGATAACGGCGTCCCAGTAGGCGAAATCCACGAAGGTGCCGAAGGTGTCGCCGGGGTGGTTGAACTGGCTGATGGAGCCCACGCCCTCCGTCTGGCTGAGAAGGCTGTAGTAGGCCTTCAGCCCGGCGTCGCTGGTCTTGCTGTTGAGGGTGGTGTTGTTCCGGGAGACCAGTCCCTCCGTATTAAAGGTGTTGATGTGGCCGGGGCCGCCCGACCAGGTCATCTCGAAGCCCGCCAGGGCCACCAGCTCGCCGGCGTGCTCGGCGTTGAAGTCGGCCACCGCGCCCTTATACTCGTTCCAGAGGGTCTGGCTCTGGGAGGTCATCAGGCTGATGTCGTAGAGGGCTCCCTCGGGGTTGGCGTTGCCGGAGGCGTCAAAGTAGTTGGAGTGGTCGGTAAAGGCCACAAAGTCCACGTTGGCGCTCTCCGGGAGGCCCGCCACATAGTTCAGCGCGGACTCCAGGGAGCCGGAGCCGTCGGAATAGGTGGTGTGGGAGTGGAGCTGGCCGAAGTAGAGCTGGTACTCTGCCGTACCGATGGTGAAGGTCCAGCTCTTGGTCGCGCTCTGATTGTCGGCCCGGGTAACGGTGGCGGTGACGGTCACTCTGCCGTTGGCCATGTCGGTGTCAGGCTTATAGGAGGCCTTGTTCTCCGCCACGGTGGGAGTGACGGCCTTGTCGCCCACCTTCAGAGTGATGGTGGGATTCTCGCCCGCATTGCCGAAGGTAAAGCCGATCTCAGGGGTCTTGTCGTCGCCGGTCTGGGTGTTGGCGGCGGGGAACACCTCAGAAATGTAGGGCTCGTCCTTCACGGTGATGGAGGCGGAACCGGAGATGGGCACGCCCTTGGTGTCAGCGCCGGTGACGGTGACGGCCAGCGTGCCCTCGGTCACGGCGTCGCCGGGGATGGTGAAGGAGTAGGCGCCGTTTTCTTCCGTGAGGGCGGCGGTGGTCTCGCCGTACTTGGCGGTCAGGCCGTCCTCAGACACGCCGAACACGGCGTCCACGGTGAAGCTGACGGTGTACTCCTGGCCCGCATAGGCGTCGGGCAGGGCGCCGAAGCTGACCGTGGGCGCGTTGACCACGCCGTCGGTGACGGTGACGCCCTCCGCCAGGGGGTAGAAGAAGAACTCGTAGATGTCGTAATCGGTGACATTGTACATGCTGTACGTCTTGTAAGTGCCGCCGTAATACTCCAGGTACTGGTCGTACTTGCCGTTAAACTTGGCGGTGCGGCTCATGAGGTTCCAGCCGCCCTTCTTGCCGGCGGTGACGGTCCAGTCGGCGTCCTCATTGGCCGTCTCCTGATAGAAGGCGTTGTTGCCGGTGCCGTTGGAGGAGAGGTAGCCGTCGGCGGTCTTGAAGCGGTAGTACTCGCCGCTCTGCTCCACGGTGAACACCCGGGCCCCATTGGCGGGGATGGCCGCGCCGTCGGCCACAGCAGCGGCGGCGTTGTTCACCGAGGGGCTGGTCTCGTTGCCGTCAGAGCCGGCCAGCACGCCCTGGGCGGAGAGGTTGTAGATCACGAAGGTCTCGGGGAATTCCAGGTCTCCGCCGGGCTGGGGAATGTCGGTGACCTTGTAGAAGGCCAGGGCGAACATGTCCTCGCTGCCGGAGGCGATTGTGCCGTAAGAACTCCAGTTGCCCTTACTGGCGAACCACTCCATATAGGCGCCGCGTTTCTCGTTCTTGATGTAGTACAGGCCGTCGCCCGCGTCTTCCAGCTTCCACTTGTCGTGCTTCTCGCCCAGGGGCATACTGGAGAAAGACTCACCCATACCAATCTTCTGGCCGTTATAGGAGAAGGACCAGGTTGTGTCTCCGTTGTCGATCACGGTCCACACGTCGCTGGCGGTAAAGCCGCTCACAACGCCGTCAGCAACGGAAATATCGGTGCCGTTGTTGTAGTAGCCGCCATAGGTACCCGACAGGGCTTTTTTGTATTCGGGGTTGTAGATGACCACCTGGTCGCCGTGGGCGATGGGGCCGGCGGGGGTGCCGTCCAGGTCGATCTCGGCGGCGCTGGTATTGCGCAGCTGGAGGGTTCCCTTATGCACGCCCACTGCGGCGGTAATGGTAATGACGTCGCCCACAGCCACAGGCCAGGAGCCGTCCGTGTTCTTATCTATCACAGCCTTGTAGAGCTGGATGGAGTTGGCGCCGTCGGTGACAGTGATGTTGGGGCTGGAATACTCGCCATTTTTGTCATAGACCTCGGTGACCTCCACGTTGCGGAGGGTCACATAGGTGCAGATGTCGGCGGTGGTCAGATCCCCGATGGCTTTGACCGCCGGGGTGAGGGTCAGCCCGGAAGAGGCCTCATAGGTAGCTCCGGCCAGCTCGGGCAGGTCGTTGTAGGTGGCCCGCTTGCCGGTGGCGATGATGGTATCGCCCAGAGCGATGCCGGAGGGGGCGGTGTCGAAATAGGCGCAGATACCGCCGGTGCTGTCCTGAAGGTAGACGTTTTTGCCGTCCAGCAGGGTGACCACACCCTTGACGGAGAGACCCTCCGTACCGTCCTCGGCGGCCAGAGCCTCCGCGATGTCGATGGTCTCGGGCTCGTCAGGGTCGGGGGTGTCGGGGATCACATAAAAGCTCAGACAGAACTGATCGTCGTGGGCGGGGTCGGAAGCGGCATAAGTGCTCCAGTTGTTAAACTTGGCGTACCACTCCAGGTAGTTGCCCCGGGTGACGTTCTTTACATTATAGGTGCCGTCCTCCAGGGCCACCAGTGTCCAGTCATCGTCTGCGGCGCCTAGGTTCAGGCTGGTGAAACCCTCGCTGATGCCGATGTTCTGGCCATCCTGCTGGAAGCTGTAGGAGCTGTCCTCGTTTTCCACGACGGTCCACACGTCGGTGTCCCCATAGCCGGTGACTTTGCCGTCATCGAGAATGATGAGGTCTGTGCCCACATTATAATTGCCAGTCTTTTCCGAGGACAGGGCCTTCATATAGGTGGGGTTGTAGATGACCACCCGGTCACCGTCGGCGATGGGGCTTTCCGCAGGCTCGGAACCGGGGTCCTCGCCGGGATCGGGATCGGTGGAGCCGGTGCCCTCGACGTATTGGTAGAGGGTGAAGTCGCAGGGATACCCGTTGTTGATGGTGGTATTCTTATAGGCCCGGAACTGATTGCCTGAGCTCTTGTTGCTGGCCAGGGTCACAGTGTCCGAGCCGGTACCCAGGAAGCGGAAGGCGCCGTCAGTAAAGTTGACGGCCCAGGTGTAGCTTCCGGCCTGGATGCCGTTGGTGTTGCCGCCCTTGGGGGCCACCTGCACGCCGTTGGCGTCAGTGAGAGTGACGCCGTCTTCTGTGACGGTGATGTCCCACACCAGATTGGCGTCCGGGTTGGTCAGGCTTCCGTTCTCGTCCGTCACCTGTGTGGCGGTGAGCCAGGTGCCGTCCAGCGCACCCACGGCATAGCCGGAATCCACGACCATGACATATTTGCCGTTAGTCAGTTCTTCCTGTGTGGTGATCTTGGTAAAGGTCCCCGTCTCCCCGGCGGCGAAGGCCGCGCCGGGCAGCAGGGAGAGCAGCATGGCAGCTGCCAACAGGGCGGACAAGCAGGCTTTTAACCTTCGTTTCATGCTCAAATCTTCCTTCCTTTCTCACATCGTCTATCTTGTCTCCCGGCCGCGCCATCCGCGGCCGGCGGCGTTCACAGGCTGCCGCGCTTCCACCTCCCACAGCGTTCTATCTCCTCAAGAACAGGAAAGCCGAACCATCTGTCCGGCTTTTTGCTCGGCGGCCGTCTCCCATCCGGTGCAGTTCCGATGATGGAGACCCGGGCCGCTTCTTTGGCTGTCGTCTGGTGACGCCCTGTTCATTTTAACAAATTCAGGCCGCTCTTACAATCCTGAGTTTGGTAACATTGTTGTGTACATGTGTAAAAACTTACACCAATTTTGTATTGGCTATGAAAAATTGTTTGATAGTCTGGAAAAAGTGTAAACAATCTCCAGACCCTCATTCTTAAAAGGAAAGATCTCCCGGATGCCCTCAGCCGCCGCGACCCGGTCCGGGGCGGTGTCCCCTCCCTGGCGAGGGAGCCCACGCCCAGGGCGCCGCTGTTGGTTCAGATACAGAAGCAGGCGTAGAAGAGGACCGATTTCTGTCCATGTTCCATGCCGAAGTTTTTTGTGGACAGCCGGACGGACTGCTCCGGCTGAAAGGCCTTTTGATATCACAGGCATCCGACCGAAGGTTGTTCCGATGCGCATCTAGACGGTTTGTGACGTGGACGACGCCCAAGACAACTGAATATTTGAAGCCGGACACGACATACACTCCAACAGGGAAGGAGGTTCTCACATGACTGTACGGACTGCGCAGGATAAAAAAACAGCGTGGCAGGTCACCCGAAGATTTGACGGCTCCCGGGACCCGGAAGAACTGCTCCGGGCGCTGATCCGGGCCCACAGCCGCTGAGGCGTCCGAACATTAGACGGATAGGGGGGAGGCCATGGGGGAATGGAACACGGCGGGCTATCTGCGCCTGTCCCGGGAGGATGGAGACAAGGCGGAGAGCGACAGCATCGCCAACCAGCGTAAGCTGCTGGAGCAGTACATAGAGACCCACCCGGAGCTGCATCTGGTGGATTTCTACCAGGACGACGGCTATACCGGGACCAACTTTGACCGCCCCTCCTTCCGGAAGATGGAGGCAGACATTGAGGCCGGAAAGGTCAACTGCGTCCTGGTCAAGGACCTGTCCCGATTCGGCCGGGATTACATCGAGATGGGGCGGTACCTGGAGCGGGTCTTTCCCACTCGCGGCGTGCGTTTCATCGCCGTTAACGACCACGTGGACAGCCGGCAGGGGCGCTACGACATGCTCCTGCCCATGAAAAATATCTTCAACACCCAATATGCCAGGGACATTTCGGACAAGGTCCGCTCTGCCATCCACACCAAGCAGCAGCAGGGGGAATTTGTAGGGGCCTTTCCCAGCTACGGCTACCGAAAAGACCCGGCTGACCGCAGCCATCTGCTCATTGACCCCGCTGCGGCCCAGGTGGTGCGGCGGATCTTCGACCTCTTTGAGCAGGGTTGGGGCAAGATCAAGATCGCCAAACGGCTCAACGCCGAGGGTATCCCCAGCCCCAGCGAGTACAAACGGATGCTGGGAGAACGCTACCACAACGGCCGGAAGCTCGGCCAAACTACCTATTGGACCTATGCTACCGTCCACCGCATCCTGCAAAATCAGATTTACGCAGGCCATATGGAACAGGGCCGGAACTTCCGCCCCACCATGCACGGGAAAGCCGTTCAACTGGACCGCCCCCGCTGGACGGTGGTCCCCAACACCCATGAGGCCATCATTGGTCCGGAGCAATGGGAGCGGGTACAATCCCTGCTCCGCAAACGGACCCGGCAGCTCAGCTTCGACCAGAACCAGAGTCCCTTCGCCGGCTTCCTCCGCTGCGGAGACTGCGGACGGGCCATGGTAAAGACCAGGCGCGCGGGCGGGATCTATTACAGCTGCGGCTCCTATCAGAGGTATGGTCCCACGGTATGCACCAAGCACAGCATTTCCCACCAGGTTTTGGAGCAGATCGTGCTGGACGACCTGAACCGGATCATTGGAACCGTACAAAATCTCCAGGCGCTGGCTCAGGAGACGGGGGTGGAGGTTCCCCGGGGAACAACAGCGGGACGCCAGCGGCTGGAAGGGGGACTGGATCGGCTCTACCGGCTAAAAAAGGCGGCTTATGAGGATTACCGGGACGGATTGCTCCGCCGGGAGGATTTCCTGCGCTACCAGGCCGACTACGAGCGGCAGGAGCGGGAGCTGACCGCCCAGCTTCAACAGCTGGAGTCGACCCAGGAGGAAGCCCTCCTTCTCCATCCCTGGGTCCAATCCCTGCTCCAGCACGGA
>DXDV01000153.1 GCA_019115345.1 Candidatus Intestinimonas stercorigallinarum
CCATCAGCCGCTCCGGGTCCATGAACCCTCTGCTGCTGCTGGATGAGATCGACAAGCTGGGCAACGACTACCGGGGCGACCCGGCCTCCGCCCTGCTGGAGGTGCTGGACAGTGAGCAGAACAGCGCCTTCCGGGACCACTTCCTGGAGATCCCCGTGGACCTCAGCAAGGTCATGTTCATCACCACCGCCAACACCACGGAGACCATCCCCCGGCCCCTGCTGGACCGGATGGAGGTCATCCAGCTGAACTCCTACACCGACGAGGAGAAGCTGCAGATCGCCAAGCGGCATCTGTTCCCCAAGCAGCTGGCGGAGCACGGTCTGAAGAAGGGCAGCGTCCGCATGAGCGACGACGTGTACCGGGCCGTCATCCGGGACTACACCCGGGAGTCCGGCGTCCGCCAGCTGGAGCGGCGGCTGGCCGCCATCTGCCGCAAGGCGGATATGCGCCTGCTGGAGGGCGCTGTCAAGCGGATCACCGTGACAGAGGAGGACCTGCCCAAGTTCCTGGACTGCCAGCCCTTCCCGCCGTCCCTTCACACGGAGCGGGAGGAGATCGGCGTGGTGAACGGCCTGGCCTGGACGGAAGCCGGCGGCGAGATCCTGGAGGTGGAGGTCAACGTCATGGAGGGTTCCGGCAAGCTGGAGCTCACCGGCAACCTGGGGGACGTGATGAAGGAGTCCGCCCAGGCGGCCCTCAGCTGCCTGCGGAGCCGGGCGGCGGTGCTGGGCATCGAGGCGGACTTCTACAAGACGAAGGACATCCACGTCCACTTCCCGGAGGGGGCCGTGCCCAAGGACGGCCCCTCGGCGGGCATCACCATTACCACCGCCATGGTCTCCGCCCTCACCAACACCCCGGTGCGGCAGGATGTGGCGATGACAGGCGAAGTCACTTTACGGGGCAGAGTGCTGCCCATCGGCGGCCTGCGGGAAAAGACCATGGCCGCTCTGCGGGGGGGCATGAAGACGGTGCTCCTCCCGGCGGACAACGAGAGCGACTTGGCCGAGATCGACCCGGTGGTGCGGGCGGAGCTGAAATTCGTGCCGGTGGAGCACGTGGACCAGGTGCTCTCGGTGGTTCTGGAGTCGGAGGGGACCAAGGCGCTGCCCGATTTGGAACCGCTGGCGGAGCCGCCCCAGGGTGTGGAATCCACCCTTAATCTGAAGCAGTGACGGGGGAGGAACCATGATCAATCTGCAAATGGCGGAATTTGTCCGCTCCGCGGCCAAAAAGGAGGACTTTCCCCGGGACGGACTGCCTCAAATCGTCTTTTCCGGCCGCTCCAACGTGGGGAAGTCCTCGGTGATCAACCGCCTCCTGGGCCGGAAAAACTTCGCCCGGGTGGGGAGCGCGCCTGGAAAGACCACCCACATCAACTATTTCAAGATCGACGGCAAGTTCTACCTGGTGGACCTGCCGGGTTACGGCTACGCCAAGGTCTCCCAGGCGGAGAAGGCCCGGTGGGGCCGGCTCATCCAGGCGTGGTTTGACGACCCCACCCTTATGACCTTGGGGTGCATGCTGGTCGATGCCCGGCACAAGCCCACGGCGGACGACTGCACCATGGGGAACTGGTTCAAGGAGACCGGCCGGCCCTTTGTGGTGGTGGCCAACAAGCTGGATAAGCTGAAAAAGAGCGAGATCGAACCCAACCTCCAGCGCATCCGGGAGACACTGGAGCTGGACAATTCTGTAAAGGTAATTCCCTTTTCAGCTGAGAAGGGAGACGGCCGGGACGCCCTGCTGGGGGAGCTGGCCGCCCATATTGGGGAGGGATTCCGATGAAGTATGTGAGAGTGGAGCGGATGGGCAAGATCCGCTGGGGGGTGCTGGACAGAGAAGCGGTCCACACCCTGAAATATCCCCCCTATGCCGGGGAGACCGAGTACTATGACGGCAAGACCTGGGAGCTGGAGAAGTGCAGGCTTCTGGCCCCCTGTGAGCCGGGAAAGATCGTGTGCGTGGGCAAGAACTACCGGGACCACGCCGAGGAGATGGGAGACGGTGTGCCTGAGCAGCCCATCCTTTTCATCAAGACCCCCAACTGCGTCAACGATCCGGAGGGGGAGGTCCACGCTCCGGATTTTGTGGATCGGCTGGACTATGAGGGGGAGCTGGCCATCGTCATCAAGCGGCAGGCCAAGAATGTGAAGCCCGATGAGGCGTGGAGCTACATCCTGGGCTTCACCTGCCTCAACGACGTCACCGCCCGGGACGTACAAAAGCTGGACGGCCAGTGGACCCGGAGCAAGTGTATGGACGGCTTCGCCCCGGTGGGGCCGGTGGTCACCGACGAGGTGGACCCCACCGATCTGAAGCTGGAGACCCGCCTCAACGGCAAAACGGTGCAGTCGTCCCGTACCTCCCGGTTCATGACCGGGATCCCCGAGATGCTCTCCTTCATCACCGCATCCATGACCCTGGAGCCCGGCGACCTGGTGGCCACCGGCACCCCCGCCGGCATCGGCCCCATGGAGCCCGGCGACACCGTGGAGGTAGAGATCGAGGGCATCGGCACTCTGCGCAATCACATCGTGTAAAGCGGAAATACTTGTAATATCCTGATGGGGAATGAGAATCTTACGCACATCGGAATTTACATAGGAGATATGGGTCCTCCTGCGGTGGCATACCCATGCCACCGCAGGAGGTGCGCATTAAAATAACGGATACAGATATTTTCGGCAGAAAGGGAAGGGGGCGCGGCGGGCGCGTCTGCCTTGTGCTTTCGGCCGGGAACTGATATAATGTCGAGCGAGTGAAAGGGGGCGGCGGTATGCTGCGGCACATCCCGCTGGGACAAATGTACAATCTGCGGGACCTGGGCGGCTATCCCGTTCCCGGCGGTGGGGAGACGGCTTGGGAGCGGCTGCTCCGGGGAGACAACCCGGAGGGGCTGAGCCAGGCTGACCTCCGGTGGCTGCTGGACCGGG
>DXDV01000154.1 GCA_019115345.1 Candidatus Intestinimonas stercorigallinarum
GGAGCAGCACCTGATCCGCACCGGCAGGCGTACCGCCGTGTCCATCCTGCTGGAGTCCGCCGAGCCCCGGGAGGTCCACCACTTCGCCGCCCTGCTGGGCTACGGCGCCCGGGCCGTCAACCCCTACCTGGTGGAGGAGACCATCGTCTCCCTCATCGAGGAGGGGCTTTTGGACAAGGACTTCCACACCGCCGTGTCCGACTACAACAGCGCCGTCCTCCACGGCATGGTGAAGATCGCCTCCAAAATGGGCATCTCCACCCTCCAGTCCTACCAGTCCGCCCAGATCTTCGAGGCGGTGGGCATCCGGCAGGACGTCATCGACAAGTATTTCACCAACACGGTCTCCCGGGTGGGGGGCATCGGCCTTGCCGAGATCGGGGCCATGGTGGACCGGGCCCACGCCAGGGCCTTCGACCCCCTGGGCCTGGAGGTGGATCTGGAGCTGGACAGCCTGGGGGCCCACAAGGCCCGCTCGGGCGGCGAGGACCACCTCTATGACCCCCAGACCATCCACCTTCTCCAGGAGGCCGCCCGCCGGGGGGACTACGCCATCTTCAAGCAGTACACCGCCCGGGTGGACGACGAGACCCGGCCCCATACCCTCCGGGGCCTGCTGGAGCTCAAATACGCCGGCGCCCCCCTCCCCCTGGAGGAGGTGGAGAGCGTGGAGTCCATCGTCAAGAGATTCAAGACCGGGGCCATGAGCTACGGCTCCATCTCCCAGGAGGCCCATGAGTGCCTGGCCCGGGCCATGAACCTGCTGGGGGGCAAGTCCAACTCCGGCGAGGGGGGCGAGGAGCCCGACCGGCTCACCGACCCGGAGCGCTGCTCCGCCATCAAGCAGGTGGCCTCCGGCCGGTTTGGAGTGACCAGCGAGTACCTGGTCTCCGCCCAGGAGCTCCAGATCAAAATGGCCCAGGGGGCCAAGCCGGGGGAGGGGGGGCATCTGCCCGCCGGGAAGGTCTACCCCTGGATCGCCAAGTGCCGCCACTCCACCCCCGGCGTCACCCTCATCTCTCCGCCGCCCCACCACGACATCTACTCCATCGAGGACCTGGCCCAGCTCATCTACGACCTCAAGTGCGCCAACCGGCGGGCCCGCATCAGCGTCAAGCTGGTGAGCGAGGCGGGAGTGGGCACCATCGCCGCCGGGGTGGCCAAGGCGGGGGCCCAGGTGGTCCTCATCTCGGGCTATGACGGCGGCACCGGAGCCGCCCCCCGCACCTCCATCCACAACGCCGGCCTCCCCTGGGAGCTGGGCCTGGCCGAGACCCACCAGACCCTCATCCGCAACGGCCTGCGCTCCCGGGTGGTGGTGGAGACCGACGGCAAGCTCATGTCCGGCCGGGACGTGGCCATCGCCTGTATGCTGGGGGCCGAGGAGTTCGGCTTCGCCACCGCCCCTCTGGTCACCCTGGGCTGCGTCATGATGCGGGTGTGCAACCTGGACACCTGCCCCGTGGGGGTGGCCACCCAGAACCCGGAGCTCCGGAAGCGCTTCGCCGGCAAGCCGGAGCACGTGGTCAACTTCATGCGCTTCATCGCCCAGGAGCTGCGGGAGCACATGGCAAAGCTGGGGGTGCGCACCGTGGAGGAGCTGGTGGGCCGCACCGACCTCCTCGCCCTCCGCCGCCCCGCCCCCAATCCCCGGGCGGCCACGGTGGACCTCTCCGCCCTGCTGGACCGCTCCTGGCTCACCGGCGGGGAAAAGACTCACTTCGACCCCGCCGACGCCTACGATTTCCGCCTGGAGGACACGGTGGACATGGACCTGGAGGAGGAGCTGGGGGACGCCCTGGCAGAGGGTACGCCCAGGACCCTGGAGCGGACCGTCTCCTCCACCGACCGGGCGGTGGGCGCCCTTCTGGGCTCCGACGTGACCCGGCTCCATGGAAGTACCCTCCCCGACGGCGCCTTCACCGTCAAGTGTACCGGCGGCGGCGGGCAGTCCTTCGGGGCCTTCCTCCCCAAAGGACTCACCCTGGAGCTGGAGGGGGACGCCAACGACTACCTGGGCAAGGGCCTCTCCGGCGGCGCCATCGTGGTCTATCCCCCCAGGGAGAGCGCCTTTGCCGCCGACCGGAACATCCTGGTGGGCAACGTGGCCCTCTACGGCGCCACCAGCGGCAGGGCCTACCTCAGCGGCGTGGCCGGGGAGCGGTTCTGCGTCCGCAACTCCGGGGCCGACGCCGTGGTGGAGGGCGTGGGCGACCACGGCTGCGAGTACATGACCGGCGGCCGGGTGGTGGTGCTGGGCCCCACCGGCAAGAACTTCGCCGCCGGCATGTCGGGGGGCGTCGCCTATGTGCTGGACGAGGACCACCGGCTCTACCTGCGCCTCAACAAGGAGCTGGTGTCCATGGAGCCGGTGGCCGACCCCTTCGACCAGACCGAGCTCCGGGACCTCCTCCAGGCCCACGCCGACGCCACCGGCTCGGCCAAGGCCAAGGCCATCCTGGCCGACTTCCAGCGCTGGCTGCCCGCCTTCAAAAAGATCCTCCCCCACGACTACGACCGGATGCTCCGCACCATCGCCCAGTACGAGGAGAAGGGCATGAGCCGGGAGCGGGCCCAGGTGGAGGCCTTCTACGTCAACACCAGAAAGGCAGGGGAATGACATGGGAAAACCCACTGGATTCATGGAATATCCGCGCCAGGGAAACCCCTGTGAGGCCCCCCTGGAGCGCATCCGCCACTTCAACGAGTTCCACCCCCGGCTCAGCCGGGAGGCCCGGCGGCGGCAGGGGGCCCGGTGCATGTCCTGCGGCGTGCCCTTCTGCCAGTCGGGGGCGGTGCTGGGCGGCATGGTCTCCGGCTGCCCGCTGCACAACCTGGTGCCCGAGTGGAACGACCTCCTCTACACCGGCAGCTTCGACCACGCCCTGGAGCGGCTCCTCAAGACCAACAACTTCCCCGAGTTCACCGGCCGGGTCTGCCCCGCCCTGTGCGAGGCGGCCTGCACCTGCGGCCTCCACGGCGACCCCGTCACCGTGAAGGAAAACGAGCTGGGCATCATCGAGGACGCCTGGAGCCAGGGCCTCATGGCCCCCCGTCCCCCCAGGCGGCGCACCGGAAAGCGGGTGGCGGTGGTGGGCTCCGGCCCCTCCGGCCTCTCCTGTGCCGACCAGCTCAACAAGCGGGGCCATACCGTCACCGTGTTCGAGCGGGCCGACCGGCCCGGCGGCCTGCTGATGTACGGCATCCCCAACATGAAGCTGGAAAAGTCCATCGTCCAGCGCCGCCTGGACAAGATGGCCGCCGAGGGGGTGGACTTCCGCACCGGCGTGGACGTGGGCCGGGACCTGGAGGCCCCCGCCCTCCTGGCCGACTACGACGCGGTGGTCCTCTGCTGCGGCGCCGCCCGGCCCCGGGACCTGTCCGTCCCGGGGCGCGAGGCCCAGGGAATCTGGTTCGCCGTGGACTTCCTGGGGGCGGTCACCCGCTCCCTGCTGGACGGTTCCGCCTGTCCCTCCGCCCAGGGGGCCGACGTGGTCATCGTGGGGGGCGGCGACACCGGCAACGACTGCGTGGGCACCTGCATCCGTCAGGGCTGCCGCAGCGTCACCCAGCTGGAGATGACGCCCAAGGCCCCCGACCGGCGCGCCGAAAACAACCCCTGGCCGGAGTGGCCGAAGGTATGCAAGACCGACTACGGCCAGGAGGAGTCCATCGCCGTCTTCGGCCGGGACCCCAGAGTCTACCAGACCACCGTCACCGGCCTGGTCGCCGACGGCGCGGGGGCCCTGACGGCGGTGCGCACCGTCCGGCTGGACGCCGCCCTCCAGCCCCTCCCCGGCACCGAGGAGGAGCGCCCCTGCCAGCTCCTTCTCATCGCCGCCGGCTTCCTGGGGGCGGAGTCCTACCTCCCCGAAGCCCTCGGCCTCACCCTCACCGACCGCTGCCGGGTGGCCACCCCGGAGGGGAGCTATGGGGCCGGTCTGCCCGGGCTCTTCGCCGCCGGCGATATGCGCCGGGGGCAGTCCCTGGTGGTGTGGGCCATCCAGGAGGGCCGGGCCGCCGCCGCCGAGGTGGACCGCTTCCTCATGGGATATACCAACGCCTTTTGAGTCCGGCCCCCTCCGGCCGCCGTCCCGTTTGCGTATGGGGCGGCGGCCGGAGGGGGCCTTTTTGCTGTGCGGAAGCATGGCAAAATTGGCCGTGCGCCGCACTCCTTTGCCTGTTTTCGTGGCGCGCTCTTGGCGCGTGAAGTTTCAGGCCCGGGGCGGTTGACAATCTCCCAGGTCCGTGGTATGCTTTTGAGTTAGCAATAGCTAACCAATGTGAAACACAGGAGGCCGCCATTGGACCGACAAGTACTGCTCGCCTTTTCCCTCACCCTGCTGGCCGGACTGAGCACCGGCATCGGCAGCGGCATCGCCTTTCTCTGCCGTCACACCAACCGGAAATTCCTCTCGGTGTCCCTGGGATTTTCCGCCGGGGTGATGATCTACGTCTCCTTGGTGGAGATCCTCCGCCAGGCCCAGGAGGCCCTGGCCGCGCAGCTGGGAGCCCGGCCGGGGGGCTGGGCCGCCGCGGGGGCCTTTTTCGGCGGGATGCTGCTGATCGCCGTCATCGACAAGCGCATCCCCTCTCCGGAGAACCCCCACGAGGTCAAGCTGCTGGAGGGGGAGGAGCGCCAGCCGGGGCAGCCGGTCCCCGGCCATCTCATGCGCATGGGCGCCTTGACCGCCCTGGCCATTGCCATCCATAATTTCCCCGAGGGGCTGGCCACCTTCGTCTCCGCCCTGCAGGAGCCCGCTTTGGCCCTCCCCATCGTGGCGGCCATCGCCATCCACAACATTCCCGAGGGCATCGCCGTGTCGGTGCCCATCTACCAGGCCACCGGCTCCCGGCGCAAGGCCTTCCGCTATTCCTTCCTCTCCGGCCTGGCGGAGCCTTTGGGGGCGCTGCTGGGGTGGCTGGTGCTGCGGCCCGTCATGAGCGACACCGTCTCCGGCCTGCTCTTCGCCGGTGTGGCGGGCATCATGGTCTTTATCTCCTTCGACGAGCTCCTCCCCGCAGCCCGGGCCTATGGGGAGCACCACCTCTCCCTCTACGGCCTCATCTCCGGCATGGGGGTGATGGCGGTGAGCCTCCTCCTCTTCCTGTGAGCCCTCAGCTCCGGCCCCCGCGCTCCTTCTCCATGACGAAGTTGGGGAGGAGCACCCCCCGCCGCTCCACCTGCTGGGCCTTCACCACCCGATAGCCCCGGCCCTCGAAGAAGGGCCGGGCGGTGAGGGAGGCGTGGGTGGTGAAGCGGGGGGCGGCGGAGGCGCGCTCCAGCGCGTCGCACAGGGCGGTGGCGATCCCCCGGCCCTGGTGGTCCTTGTGGACGAAGAGCCGGTCCAGGTAGCCGTCCTCCGCCATGTCGGCAAAGCCCAGGAGGACGCCCCCCTCCTCCGCCACCAGGGTGTGGTGGGCGGAGAGGGAGGTGTCCCAGGCTGCCAGGTCCACCTGTCCGGTGGCCCAGGCGTCCACCTGGGCCTGGGTGTAGTCCCGGCGGTTGACCGTATGGATGGTGTCGTAAAAGAGCCGGGCCAGAATGGGACAGTCCCGGCTTTGATAGCGGCGCAGGATCATAGCGCTCCCTCCTCAGTGCTGTTTGGCCTCCAGCATGGACCAGACCTCCGCCCGGTTGCAGCGGTAGTCCCCGTCGCCGCTGCGGCGGTAGGAGCCCCGGAAGGGGTCGCTGCCCAGGTAGACCGGGAGCTGGTCCCGTTCCCCCCTGGGGACCTGGATGACCACCACGCTGCCGCCGTCGGTGCCGGCCACCCACACGTCCGACGGACGCAGGATGTTGGCGCTGACCACTGCGGGGTCGTTGAGCTTCTCCCAGAACTCCTGGACCAGCTCATGGGGCTCCAGCAGGCCCTGGACCCGGAGGCTGTGGTCGGGCAGCTCCTCCACCCCCAGCAGTATGATCCCGCCGGCGCTGTTGGCGAAGGCGGAGTAGGTCTCCCAGATGCTGTTGGGCAGCCCGCCGGTGGCCAGCTTGGCCTCCAGCCGGTTGCCCTCCCGGTACCGCTCCATGTGGTTGAGATCCAGCATGCTTCCTCCGCCTCCTTTGTATGCCCCATTATAGCCCATTCCCGGCGGTCTGTCGAGTCACTTCATCACCGCCGCCACCCGGTTGAGGATGCGGGCGTGGGTCTGGTCCAGGAGGTGGGTGTAGATCCGTCCGGTGGTGGCCGGGGTGGAGTGGCCCAGAGCCTTGCCGATATCGAAGAGGGGGGCGCCCTGGGCGGAGGCCACGGTGGCGAAGGTGTGGCGCAGGCCGTGGAGGGTGATTTTGGGCATGTTGTGCCGGCGGATGAACCGGGTGAAGCCCAGACTCACGGCGTTGGGGGAATGGGGCTCCCCGTGGCGGTCCAGCAGCACCATGCCGTCGCCGTCCCAGTCCCGGCCGGCGCGGATGCAGTCCTGCTGCTGGCGCTGCTGCTCCCGCAGCAGCAGGGCGTAGAGGTCGTCGGAGAGGTAGAGGGTCCGGGTGGAGGAGCGGGTCTTGGTGGACTTCTGGACGATGGAGGCTCCGGCGGCGGTCCTGGCCTCCTTGATCCGGACCACCCGGTTCGCAAAATCCACGTTGGGCCACCGCAGGCCGCAGATCTCCTCCCGGCGCAGGCCCAGTCCGCCGGCCAGCTTGACCACCAGCTCCAGCCAGGTGCCCTCGGAGAGCAGGCACAGCCGCCGCAGGTCCTCCGGCCCGTAGAACTCGGCCTCAAAGGGGACCTGCCGGGGCGGCTCCACCCGCTCCGTGGGGCAGCGGGCCAGCACGTCCTGCTTCACCGCCATGCGCAGGGCGGCGGAGAGCAGGTCGTGGTGGCGGCGGACAGTATTGGGAGAGAGCCCCTTCTTTCGCATGAGCATGTTGTAGTATTTCTGGATGTCCTGGGGGGACAGCTTCTGAAGGGGGAGCTCTCCCAGGGCGGGCGAGACATGGTTGTCGATGATCTTGCGGTAGCCGTATACCGTGGTCTCCGCCCGGTTGGGCTTCACCACCTCCTCCATCCAGTATTCCAGCCACTGGTCCAGGGTCATGGGCTTGGGCAGCACCTGGCGGCAGAGGACCCGCTCCGTGGAAAATTGGAGGAGCGCCTTCCGGGCCAGCGGCAGACTGGTGTAGGTGTGGTACACACGGACGCGTTTTCCATTTTCGTCCAGGCCGTAGTCCATGTTGACATAGTAGAGCTGACGGACACTGTCGTAGGAGATGTTGCGCTCGATGCTTTTTCTTGACATTTGGACCCCTCTTTTCTATCTTTTTTGAGGAGTCCAGTTTAGCACAGTATTGCACAAAAGAATATGAAACGGGCATAAAAGCACCGAAATGTACGGCGAAAGCCGCACATTCCGGTGCTTTCCAGTTTGCCGAAAACCTCCGTAAGACGGCAAGTGTGTCACAGTGACGCAGGGGAGCTCGAGGGGGTGGCAGCCCGCCTCGAGTGGGATGGCATCCCCCGCAGCACTTGCAGGGCAAGGGCTGCGGCGGGCAAAGCGAGGACGTTTCCGCCCTGGAGGGGGAGGGAACGTACCGGGATGCAGGCGTTCAATCCCGCCGGGAGAGGGCCACCTGCTCGGCGATGCGGATGCCGTCGGCGGCGGCGGACATGATGCCGCCGGCGTAGCCTGCCCCCTCGCCGCAGGGGTAGAGTCCGCCCAGCGCGGACATGCCGCTCTGGTCCCGGAGGATGCGCACCGGGGAGGAGGAGCGGGTCTCCACGCCGGTGAGCACGGCGTCGGGGCAGGCGAAGCCCCGGACCTTCCGGTCCAGCAGGGGGAGGGCCTCCCGGAGGCTCTCCAGGACGTAGGGGGGGAGACAGGGGTCCAGGGCGGTCCAGGCGACGCCTGGGCGGTAGGTGGGGCGGATGGCGCCGGGCCCGGCGGAGGGCCGGCGGGCCAGCAGGTCGCCCACCCGCTGGGCGGGGGCGCGGCAGAGGCCGCCGGCGGCGCCCAGCTCCCAGGCCGCCCGCTCCCAGGTCTCCTGGAAGCGGACGCCGGAGAGGGGGTCGGCGCCGGGAAAGTCCTCGGGACCCACCCCCACCAGCAGGCCGCCGTTGATGTTGGCGCCGGAGCGGGCGCGGAGGCTCATGCCGTTGGTCACCACCTGGCCGGGGGCGGAGGCGGCGGCCACCACCTCCCCGCCGGGGCAGACGCAGAAGGAAAAGACGGAGCGGCCGGTGGGCAGGTGACAGGAGAGCTTGTAATCCGAGGGGGGCAGCCGCCGCCAGGCGGGGCCGTACTGGGCCTCGGAGAGTACGGCTTGAGCATGCTCAATGCGGACGCCGATGGCAAAGGCCTTGCGCTCCATGGGCACCCCCAGAGCGTGGAGCATGGCGAAGGTGTCCCGGGCGGAGTGGCCGGGGGCCAGGATGAGGGACCGGCAGGGCAGCTCGTAGGGCCCCTCCGGGCCTGCCACCGTGAGGCCTCGCACCTGGCCCTCCTCCGTCCGGATGCCGTCCAGCCGGTGGGTGAAGCGGATGTCGCAGCCCAGGGCCTGGAGCTCCCGGCGGATGGACTTGACCACCTCCCTGAGCACGTCGGTGCCCACATGGGGCTTGTGGGAATAGCGCACGTCCTCCGGAGCGCCGTGCTCCACCAGGGTGTCCACCACGGCAGAGAGCCGGGGGTCGTGGGTGCCGGTGGTGAGCTTGCCGTCGGAGAAGGTGCCCGCGCCCCCCTCGCCGAACTGGACGTTGGAGGCCGGGTCCAGACAGCCGGTGGACCAGAACCGCTCCACGTCGGCGGTACGGGTGTCCACATCCCGTCCCCGCTCCAGCACGATGGAGGGGATGCCTGCCCGGGCCAGGAAAAGGGCGGCGAAGAGCCCGGCGGGGCCCATGCCCACCACCACCGGCGGCAGGGCGGGCCTGCGGACGGGGCCGGGGAAGCGGTAGGGCTGGGGGATGTGGAGGGTCACGCTCCGGTGGTTGGCCCGGCGGACCAGCTCGGCCTCGCCGGGGAGGTCCACGTCCACCGTATAGACATAGTGGACGTCCTGCTTCTTCCGGGCGTCGATGGACTGGCGCACCGGGGTCAGGGCGGCGATGTCGCCGGGGCGGACCCCCAGCCGCTGGGCGGCCTTCTTCCGCAGGTCGGAGAGATCTCCGCCCAGGGGCAGGGACAGATTGGAAATTCGTATCATGTTCGCATCACCTGGCATAGAGTCTGGCGGGAGGGCAGGGGTCCACCGTCAAGGCGCGGCCGCTATCCCCGGCGGTAGGTCCGGGTGATTTTGGCCAGCTTGCCGGAGACGTCGGGGTTGAGGGCGTCGGCCCGGACCCGCCAGGACCAGTTCTCGGGACCGGTGGTGCCGGGGAAGTTGATCCGGGCGTCGGCGCCCAGGCCCAGCACGTCCTGGAGGGGGGCGATGGCCAGGGCGCTGGGGGCCATCCAGGCCCCGCAGACGGCCCCCCAGCCGAAGCCCTCGTCGGCCCGGAGCCGCAGGTAGTCGGAGGCGAACTCCCGCTGGGCCGGGGTGGCCTGGTCGAAGAGCCACTGGACGAAGGTGGGGGTGTCGTGGGTGCCGGTGTAGACCACCGAGTCCCTGGGACAGTTGTGGGGGAGGTAGGAGCTCTCCCCGTCAGGATCGAAGGCATAGACCAGAATTTTCATGCCTGGGATACCGGAGGAGGCGATGAAGATGCGGGCGGCCTCGTCCAGGTCTCCCAGATCCTCGGCAATGAGCTCCAGTTCCGGCACCTCCCTGGCGAAGTGGTCCAGCAGGGCCTGTCCGGGTCCCTTCTCCCAGTGGCCGTCCAGGGCGGCCTTGGCACCGGCGGGGATGGCCCAGTAGGTGTGGAAGGCCCGGAAGTGGTCGATGCGCAGCCGGTCGTAGAGGAGGGCGGCGTTCTGGAGCCGCCGGGTCCACCAGGCGAAGAGCTGCTCTCTGTGTCCCGCCCAGTCGTAGAGGGGATTGCCCCAGTGCTGTCCCACGTCGGAGAAGGCGTCGGGGGGCACTCCGGCCACGGCGGTGGGGACGAAATCCTCGTCCATCTGGAAGAGCTGGGGCTGGGCCCACACCTCCACGCTGTCGGCGGAGACGTAGATGGGCAGGTCGCCCATGATGGAGATGCCCTTTTCGTTGGCGTAGGCTTTCAGGGCCTTCCACTGGCGGAAGAAATGGTACTGGAGAAAGACCTGGTAGTCCACCTCATCGGCGAGGACCTGGCCCCAGCGCTCCATGGCCTCCGGCTCCCGGCGGCGGATGTCGTCGGGCCACTGGTCCAGAGGAAGGTCAAAGTGGTCGTGAAGGGCCATAAAAAGGGCGTGGTCGGCCAGCCAGTGGGCCTGTTCCTTCAAAAAGGCGGCCCGGGAGCCGGTGTCGGCGTCCCGCCGCCAGGCGGCGCGGAGGAGGGGGGGACGGTTTTTCCGCAGCCAGGCGTGGTCCACCCGGTCCGGCTGGGGATACCGGGCGGAGGCCAGCTCCTCCTGGGTGAGCAGCCCCCGCTGGGCCAGCTCCTCCAGGTCCAGCAGCCAGGGGCTGCCGGCGAAGGCGGAAGGGGACATGTAGGGGGAGTCGCCGCTCCCCGGGGGGACCAGGGGGAGGATCTGCCAGGTGTGCTGCCGGGCCTGGGCCAGGAAGTCGATGAACTGCCGGGCGCCCGCGCCCAAGGTGCCGGTGCCGTAGCCGCCGGGCAGGGAGAAAATGGGCAGGAGCAGGCCGCTGGAACGTCCTTTTAGCATGGATAGGCCTCCGTTTCGTGGGCCCACGGGGAGGGTGTCCCCATGGGATGTTACCGCACTATTATAATGCGTACGGAACAAAGCCGAACGCCTTGAAAGCCTTGGCTTTCAAGGCCAAATGGCTTTGTTCAAGCGCAAGGTTTTTGGATGATTTCCCTCAAAAACCTTGCACCTTCTACTGGTGCGTCTTAACGCACCAGTAGAAATACGCATTGCAACAATGGCTGAATTCCATAAAAGCGGCTCTTTAGAGCCGTTTTATGGAATTGCGCGGCTGCCGCCGCGGGAACAAACCGCTTTGCGGTTTATTCAGCAGACATTATTATAATCGAAGCGCCGTCCCGACGCAAGTGCGAAGGGCGGCTTT
>DXDV01000155.1 GCA_019115345.1 Candidatus Intestinimonas stercorigallinarum
TGGGGGCCACGGCCTTGTAGGCCGGGCGGATGATCTTGTTGCCGGGGTTGTAGACCTCCTCCAGCCGGTGGGCGCACCAGCCCACCATCCGGGCCATGGCGAAGAGGGGGGTGTAGAGCTCCTCGGGGATATCCAGCATCTTGTAGACCAGGCCCGAGTAGAGGTCCACATTGGCGCACAGGGGCCGGCGCTCTCCCCGGACCTGGGCGATGACCTCCGGCGTGAGCCGCTCCACCGACTCCAGCAGCTGGAACTGGTCCAGCATCCCCTTCTCCTCGGCCAGGCCCCGGGCGAACTGCTTGAGGAGCTTGGCCCGGGGGTCGGAGAGGGTGTAGATGGCGTGGCCCATGCCGTAGATGAGACCGCTGTGGTCCCCCTCCTCCCGGAGGAGGAGCCGCCGGAGGAAGTCCCGCACCAGGTCGTCGTCGGTCCAGTCGGGCACCCCGGCCTGGATGTAGTGGAACATCTCCATGACCTTTTTGTTGGCGCCGCCGTGGCGGGGGCCCTTCAGGGAGCCCACGGCGGCGGAGACGGCGGCGTAGATGTCGGTGCCCGAGGAGGAGAGGACCCGGCAGGCGAAGGCGGAGTTGTTGCCGCCGCCGTGTTCGGCGTGGAGGACCATGCACAGGTCCAGCACCTTGGCCTCCTGCTCGGTGAAGCGCTTGTCGTGGCGGATGGCGTGGAGGAAGTTCTCGGCGAAGGAGAGGCCCTCCTGGGGCCGGTGGAGGTAGAGGGAGTCGTTGTCAAAGTAATGGCGCTTGGCGGCGTAGGAATGGGCCACGATCATGGGGCACCGGGCCACCAGCTCCAGGGCCTGCCGCAGCTCATTTTCCAGCACGTGGTCCTCGGGGGCCTCGTCGTAGCAGTAGAGGGCCAGGATGCACCGGCCCAGCCGGTTCATGATGTCCCGGCCCGGGACCTTGAGGATCATGTCCTCGGTGAAGTTGTCCGGCAGGGGCCGGAGCTGGGAGAGGACGGCGTTGAACCCATCCAGCTGCCGCCGGGTGGGCAGGGCCCCGAAGAGGAGGAGGTAGGCCGTCTCCTCAAAGCCGAAGCGCCCCTCGGAGGTGAAGCCCTGGATCAGGTCCTCCACGTTGATGCCCCGGTAGATCAGCCGGCCGTCCATGGGCACCCGCTCGCCGTCCTGGATGAAATAGCCCTGGACGTTGCCGATCTGGGTGATGCCCGCCATGACGCCGGTGCCGTCGGCGTTTCGGAGGCCCCGCTTGACGTCGATGTATTCGTAATGGCTGGGGTCGATATAGTTATGCTTCTGGAATTCTCCGCATAGACTCTGGATAAAGTCCCGGGACTGTGTGGCGCCGGACATGGGCAGTTCCCCCCTCGAAAAAGTTTATCCTACATTTTACGCCCAAGGTGCCGCTCCGTCAAGCGAGAAACGCCGTCCCGCGCCAGAATACGGGCCCTCCGGGCCCCGGAGGTGAACCGTGATGTGGAATCCCCGCCCGGTGGCGGCTGTGGCCCTGCTCCTGCTCCTGGCCATTTTCCTCGCCCCTCTGCTCCTGCTGGCCTCCTCTGGGGACCGGGTCCCTCAGGAGACGCCCCAGCCCGCCCCCACCGCTACCCTGCCCATCCAGAAGCCCACCGCCCAGAGCGGGGCGGGGGGCGACGGCGCCACCCTGGTGCGGGTGACCCTCCCCGACGGGACGGTGACCGCCCTCACCCTGGCGGAGTACCTGTGGCGGGTGGTGGCGGCGGAGATGCCCGCCTCCTTCGAGACCGAGGCCCTCCGGGCCCAGGCGGTCACCGCCCGGACCTACACCCTCTATCAGATGGGCATCGGCCAGAACCCAAACCACCCAGACGCCGACATGTGCACCGACATTTCCTGCTGCCAGGCCTACCTCTCCCCGGAAGAGGCCGCCGAACGCTGGGGGGACCAGGCCGCCCAGTGGGGGGAGAAGATCGCCCGGGCGGTGTCGGACACCGACGGACAGGCCATCCTCTACCAGGGGGAGCCCATCGACGCCGTCTTTTTCTCCTCGGCGGCGGGGCGGACCCTGGACGCGGTGGAGGTGTGGGGGGGCAGCGTCCCCTACCTCACCAGCGTGGAGAGCCCCGAGGGGGAGGAGGTGCCCAACTACCGCACCACCGTCGCCGTGCCTGTGGAGGAGTTCCAGACCGTATTCCTCACCCAGTACCCCGACGCCGACCTGTCCGGAGCGCCGGGGGACTGGTTCCAAACGGTGGTGCCCGTCTCCTCCGGCGGGGTGGCCACGGTGGAGGTGGGGGGCGTGGCCGTGAAGGGCACCGAGCTGAGGACCCTCTTCGGCCTGCGCTCGGCCAGCTTTTCCGTCTCGGCCGACGGCGAGGCCGTCACCTTCTCCGTCACCGGCTACGGCCACGGGGTGGGCATGAGCCAGTACGGCGCCAACGCCATGGCCAAGGCCGGCAGCACCTGGCGGGAGATCCTTACCCACTACTATACCGGCGTCACCATCGGTCCCTGGGCGGAGGGGTGAGGGCCGCCCCGGGCCCGCGCGAAAATTTTTTCCGGAAAGGGTGTCACAAAACCGTCCGCCGGGGCGATACTAGTGATAGAAGGCGGGGCGCTCTGGTACCGGATGCATAAATGCCGGCCACGAAACTTTCATAAATTCTTCAGAATTTATCTATGGATTCCGAGGGCGATTCAGGGTACAATCTTTGTACCAAGGCGGACGCCCACCCGCGCCGGGCGCGCCGCGAGAGAAAGGAGGCCGCCGGATATGGACGCCTGCTGGGCCGATGAACGAACTCGCCGCCGAATGCTGGCGGTGCCCATCCTATACTTCCTGTTTTATATGGTCTGCTTCCTGCTGCTGGAGGAGTATGTCCAGCCCAGATATTGGATCGCCAGTGAGCTGGACGCCTACATTCCCTTCTGCTCCGCCTTCCTGATCCCCTATCTGGCCTGGTTCGTGCTGGTGCCCGGCATGTTCTGGTTCTTCTACCGGCGGGACCCGGAGCAGTACCTCCACCTGTGCCGCATGGTGGTGGTGGGGCTCACCATCTGCCTGGCCATCTATGCCGTCTTTCCCAACGGCCAGCTCCTCCGCCGGCCCATCGTGGACGACGATATCCTCAGCCGGCTGGTGATCCTCCTGCGCAAGGCCGACACCCCCACCAACGTCTGTCCCTCCATCCACGTGTTCATGACCGTGTCCATCGCCCTGGCCTCGGCCCGGTCCCGGGCCCTGAGCGGGCAGGTCCGCCGGCAGGCGGCCCTGATGGTCCTGTCGGTGCTCATCTGCCTGTCCACCGTCTTTCTCAAGCAGCACTCGGTGGTGGACGTGGCCTGCGGCACCGGCCTGAGTCTGGCCCTGGATACGCTCCTCCGCCGGACCAGCATGGGCATGGGCACCTTCCGGAGCGTGGCGCCGCGGAAGAACACCGCCATGGAGTCCTGAGTCCGGTCTGATCCAATCACACGCCGTGACAGGAACAAAGAAACAGGAAAGGAACAAAGCGGCGGTCTCCGAAATCGGAGACCGCCGCTCAGTTTGTTGAAAAGCTTCGTAAGACAGCAAGTGTGCCACGGTGACGCGGGGGAGCTCGAGGGGGCGGCAGCCGTCAGTCCATCTGGAGGCTGGCCAGGAACTGCCGGGCGCCCCGGGGGGTGCGGCCGGGGAAGCGCATGTCCCACTGGATGGCCCGGCGGCGCAGCTCCTCCGTGGCCATGGGAAGGCCCCGCTGGGCGGCCATCCGCTCCACCAGGTCCAAAAACTCCGCCTTGGTGAGGGCCAGGTAGGGGATGCGCAGGCCGAAGCGGTCGGAGAGGGCGGTCTTTTCCTGGATGGTCTCCTGGCGGTCCACCTCGTCCCCCTGCCGGTCGGAGAAGGTCTGCCGCACCAGCAGCCGCCGGTTGGAGGTGGCGTAGATGGCCACGTTGGCCGGCCGCTTCTCCAGTCCGCCCTCCAAAATGGTCTTGACCACCGAGTAGGTGTGGTCGTCCTGGTCGAAGGCCAGGTCGTCGATGAAGAGGATGAACCGCTGCTTCCGGCCCGACAGGTCCCGGATGAGGGCGGGCATGCCCCGGAGGCCGTCCTTTTGGATCTCGATGAGCCGCAGGGCCTCAAAGCCGGGGACGGTGAGGAGGGTCTTGACCGTGGCCGACTTGCCGGTGCCGCTGTCGCCGTAGAGGAGGACGTCGTTGATCCGCTTCCCCGCCAGGAAGGCCCGGGTGTTGGCGATGACCTGCTCCCGCTGGAGGGAGTAGCCCATCATCTCCTCCTCCTGGGGGGTGTCCGGGTCGGGGACGGGGATGAGCGCCCCCTCGGACCACAGGAAGGCCCGGTACCGGGCGAAGAGACCGGCGCCGTGGACCTTGTAGAAGGCGGTGAGGTCGTCGAAGGTGAAGGGGACGGCGTTGTCCCACCGGGGCAGGGCGGCCAGGGTGGGCTGGAAGGCCGGGGGAAGCAGGGCCTCCATGGCGGCGATGAGCCCGCCGCAGTCCAGGGCGGAGAGCCGGGAGAGGGTCTCCACATCCCGGCGGGCGGCCTCCTCCAGGGCGGGGTCGGAGCCCCCCCGGTCCAGCAGGGCGGGATAGGGGGATTCGGCGTACCGCAGCCGGTCCCACAGCCAGTCTCCCAGTCCGGCCTTCCCCGCCTGGCGCAGGCCGTAGAAGATCTCGGTATAGGCGGACAGCGCCGCTTCGCCGTTTTGGGCGGCCAGGGCGTCCAGCAGGGCCCGGACCTGGAGCATCAGCGGCTCCCGCAGCAGGTCCCGGCAGGTGGTGAGCCCCAGCAGGGCGGGGCGCATGGTCTCGATCATGGGTATCAGTTCCTCTCTCTTTGGCGTGTTCTCAGTCTTGCTCCCACTTCAGGACGGCGCCGGTGGAGGCGTCCAGCTCGGCCTCGTACTCCAGGCCGTCGGCGTCCCAGAATTTGAGCTCGTAGATGAGCCGGCCGTCCTCCTCGTCCAGCTTGACCTCCTCAAAGACGGCCCCGGGCAGGCGGCCGGTGACCACCGCCTGGGCCTCCTCCAGGGTGAGGAGCCCGCCGGTGCTTTCGGTGGGGACGGGGGATGGGTCGGACGTCTGGGGAGCCGTGGGCGCCGGCGTCTGAGCGGGGGTGGGGTCCGCCGTCTCGCCGGCGGCGGAGAGACCGGACAGGGACTGCTCCACCAGGACCTCCACCTCCTCCCGGAGGGCGCGGCCGTGCTCGGCGTCCTTGCTGTTCACCGCCACGTCCACCTGGACGCCCTCCTCCAGGTAGCCGGCGGCGGCCAGGTCGCCCAGCAGGGCCTCCACGGTGTGCTCCAGGCTCCAGCCCCGGTAGGAGCGGCCCTCCAGGATGGGGCCCGCGTCCTCGGTGAGGGACTGGACCCCCCGCACCCGGTCCCGGCGGTCCAGCTGGATGGCGAAGGCGGGGTTCACCCGCAGGTCCACCACCGAGTAGATCTGAAAGTATTGGAAGTAGGCCCACAGCCCCAGGCACAGGGCCAGGGCGCACAGGACCAGGACGGCCGCCGCCGGACGGAAGGTCCGCCGGGGCCGGGGCTCCTGCCGGGTGATGTAGTCGTGGACCTCCAGGGGCCGCACCGGGGTGTCGGCCACGGCCTGAAAATCGGGCTGGGGCAGCTGCTCCGCCGCCCGGCGGAGGGAGGCTTCGATCTTGTTTTTCACAGGCGCACCCCCTCCTCGGTAAGATGGCGTTTGAGCTTCTTCAGGGCGCGGTTGTACCGGGAGAGCACGGTGGACAGGGGCAGTCCCAGGTCCTGGGCGATCTCCCGGTGCTTGAGGCCGGAGACGGCGTGGAGGAGCACCACCTGCCGCTCCTCCTCCCCCAGGGTCTTGAGGGCGGCCTCCAGCACCAGCCGGTCGGTGGGGTCGGTGACGTAGGAGAGGCGGGCGTCGTTCTCCAGCTCCTCGGGGGGCTGCCCCTCCCGGCCGCGGGCGCGCTGTACGTCCCGGCACAGGTTCCGGGTGATGGTGAAGAGCCAGGCCAGGGGCTTGCCCTGGGGCACGTAGAGATGGGCGGCGGAGCGGACCTTCAGGTAGACCTCCTGGGTCACGTCCCGAGCCTCCTCCGGGTCCCGCAGCAGGGAGAGGGCCAGGGCGTACACCGCCTTCTCGGTCTGGACGTAGAGGGCCTCCAGGGCGTCCCGGTCCCCCCGGCCCACCCGGGGCAGCAATCCCTCGTCCAGCGGCTGGTCGGAGCGCCCGCGCCTGGCAAGGCCCTCCATGGTCATATAAAGGAACACGGCTGTCCCTCCCTCCTCATCTTCCCTGCGGAACGGCGCGGGATACGGCTCCATCATACCACAAGAGGAGAAAAATGGGAAGGGCGACTCCTCCCTCACCCGGATAACGGAGCGGCGGGCGCTTTTATCGCAGGGCAGATGAAAGGCCGCCCAGCGGGCGGCCTTTCCACATCATTGGAGGAATACGGCTGTGAGGGGGCCCTCCGGGAGAGGGCATGGCTCCCCCGGGAGGAGGATGCCGTCCTCCCGGGGGAGGGCCTCCTCCTCCGGGGAAGGAACGATGGTGATGATGTGCTCGTCCGGTTCCTCCTCCGCCTGGCCGAAGGGCCGGGTGAGGGAAAAGTCCGGGTCCCGGGCCAGCCACTCCTCCGGCGCCGGCAGGGCAAAGCCGCACAGGGCGGCGGCGAGCAGGCAGGCACACAGGGCGGCCCCCGCCCGGCGCATGGTCCGCAGGTCCATCCAAACACCTCCTTTCCAGTCTTATCCTGTTAGACGGGCGCGGAGACAAAAGGTTCCCGGTTACTTCTTCTGGGTGTCCACGCCGGCCTGGGCGGCCTTGAGCTCCTGGAGGACCCCGATGCCCATGGGCAGGGCCACCAGGAAGGAGCACAGGTCGGAGACGGGCTGGCTGAGCTGGATGCCGGTGATCCCCAGGGCGGGGGGCAGGATGAGGATGGAGGGGAGGAAGAAGAGTCCCTGGCGGCACATGGCCAGCACCGAGGCCCGGAAGGACTGCCCGGTGGTCTGAAGGGTCATGCTGGAGGGGAAGAACCAGGCCATGAGGGGGAAGGTGACGCACTGCATCCGCAGGGCGGCGGCGCCGATGGCGATGACCTCCGGGTCATCCCGGCGGAAGGCGGCCACCAGCTGGGGGGCGAAGAGGAAGCCCAGGACGGCCAGGACCACGGCGGCCGCGGCGGCTACCTTGAAGAAGAAGAAAAAGGCCTCCCGCACCCGGTCGTAGAGCTGGGCGCCGTAGTTGAAGCCGCACACCGGCTGGTAGCCCTGGCCCAGGCCGACGAGGGCGGAGGCGGCGAACATGGTGATGCGGGAGACGATGCTCATGGCGGCGATAGCGGCGTCGCCGTACTCCCGGGCGGCCACGTTGAGGAGGACGGTGGCCACGCTGGCCAGGGCCTGTCGCCAGAAGGAGGGCAGACCGCTGGTGAGGATGCGGGCGTAGCGGTCTAGGGTGGGCCGGAAGGCGGCCAGGCTCAGCCGCAGATTGCCCCCCCGGAAGGTGCCCCCCACCAGCAGGCAGAAGCCCACGAACTGGCTGAGGATGGTGGCCAGGGCGGCGCCGCCGGTGCCCATGCCCAGGGTGAAGATGAAGATGGGGTCCAGGATGATGTTCAGCACGGCGCCGGAGAAGATGCCCACCATGCCGAACACGGCGCTGCCCTGGAAGCGGAACTGGTTGTTGAGCACCAGGGAGGAGACCATGAAGGGGGCGCCGATGAGGATGTAAAAGACGTAGTCCCGGGTGTGCTGGGCGCTGGTGGGGGTGGCGCCCAGGACGTTCACCAGCGGGTCCAGGAAGAGGAGCCCCAGCAGGCCCAGTCCCAGGCCCACCAGGAAGGCGGAGTAAAAGGCCAGGGACATCATCTCCTGGGCCTCCTGCCGCCGCTGCTGGCCCAGCAGCCGGGAGATGTGGTTGCCGGAGCCCTGGCCGAAGGTGAAGCCGATGGCCTGGATGATGGCCATGAGGGGGAGGGCCACCCCCACCGCCGCCGTGGCGCTGGTGCCGATCTTGCCCACAAAAAAGGTGTCGGCCATGTTGTAAAGGGAGGTGATGAGCATGCTGACCACAGTGGGGACCGCCAGGGTGGAGACCAGCCGTGGGATGGGAGTCTGGGTCATCTGGGTGAATTTGTCCGCCGTGGAGCGAAAAATAGACACGTGGGCTCACTTCCTGTCTGTCTGTTTTTATATGTCCAGTATAACACAGGAATAGTTGAGGATGCAACCGTTTTGCCGCATATTGGAGACCCGGATAGAAAAAATACCGGCGGGCTCCCTCAGGAGCCCGCTCAAGCTGTCGAAAAAGTCCCTTGGGAGACTTTTTCGACAGCCTGCATCCCGTTACTTTCCCGCCCTCTCCGGGGCGGAAAAGTCCTCGCTTTGCTCGCCGCAGCCCTTGCAGAGCAAGAGCTGCGGGGGATGTGATCCCATTCGAGGCGGGCTGCCGCCCCCTCGAGCTCCCCCGCGCCACCTTGACACGCTTGCCGTCTTGTGGAGGTCTTTCGACAAGCTGCGGCGGGCTCCCTCAGGAGCCCGCCGCAGGCTTTCTCACATGATGTCGCTGTCCACGGTGATGTTGTCGGTGCCGTGCTCCTCGAACTCGGCGATATAGGCGTCGATGCGGGAGGCCAGCTCCTCGTAGTTGCTGTCGTCGATGGGCACGTCGTCCATGTCCCGGCGGGCCAGGTCCTCGGCCAGGATGTCGAAAAAGACGTTGTCCTCATAATCCATAATGGCCTCGTGGATGCCTCCCTCGGCGAAGGCCCGGGAGGGGATGACCTCGCCGTTGTAGACCTCGGCCAGGATGGGCATGCCCTCCTCGGCGGCCTTGGCGAAGAGCAGACTCTCCACCTCGTCGTAGTCGGGGATCCGGTCCTCCCCACGGGTGGAGTTGAGCACCCAGTTTCCGATATACACCATATCCAGCAGCCGCCGGTATTGCTTCCGCGTCAGTTCCAGCTTCATGGTTGAGACCCTCCTTTGCAGGCAGCGCGCAGCCTCGTTGACGGATGGCCGGAGTACACTCCGGCAACATACATTATAGTATATTTTCCCCGCTTGTCAAAGGGTACGCGGAGAGTTCCCGTGGAAAATCCCACTTGTTTTTCCCCGGCGTTTCGCATATGATAGTGTCTGCTACACCGTCCGCCGCGCGGACGGTGGAATGTTGCTGCGGCGGGAGGTCATATTGTGGATAATCGGCCCATTGGCGTCTTTGATTCCGGCCTGGGCGGCCTGACGGCGGTGCGGGAGCTCCAGCGGCTCCTGCCGGGGGAGGACATTGTCTATTTCGGAGACACCGGACGGGTGCCCTACGGCGGCCGCTCCAAGGACACCATCATCCGCTACGCCCGGCAGGACGTGGCCTTCCTGCGGACCTTCGACCTGAAGGCCATCGTCATCGCCTGCGGCACCGTGTCCACCACGGCCCTGGACGTGCTCACGGCGGAGAACGACATCCC
>DXDV01000156.1 GCA_019115345.1 Candidatus Intestinimonas stercorigallinarum
GCGGTCTTGAAGGCCATTTCGGAGGAGTCCACGGGGTGATAGGAGCCATCGTACAGGGTGGCCTTCAGGTACACCACAGGGTAGCCGGCCAGCACGCCGTGCTGCACGGCCTCACGGAGGCCCTTCTCCACGGCGGGGAAGTAGTTCTTGGGCACGGCGCCGCCCACGACCTCCTCGCAGAACTCCATCTCCTCCTGGTCGCTGGGCTCGAAGCGGATCCACACGTCGCCGAACTGGCCGTGACCGCCGGTCTGCTTCTTGTGGCGGCCCTGGACCTCCACCTTCTTGCGGATCTTCTCACGGTAGGGCACACGGGGCGTGGAGAGCTCGGCCTCCACACCGAAGCGGCTCTTCAGGCGGGACACCAGCACGTCCAGCTGGATGTCGCCGGTGCCGGAGACCACCACCTGGCGGGTCTCGGCGTTGTTGACCACGGTGAAGGTCTGGTCCTCCTCGCCCAGGCGGGCCAGGCCGGCGGCGATCTTGTCGTCCTGACCCTTGGTCTTGGGGGAGATGGCCATGGAGTACACCGGCTCGGGGAAGGCGATGGGCTCCAGCTTGATGACGTTCCGGGGGTCGCACAGGCTGTCGCCGGTCTTGAGCTTGTCCATCTTGCCGATGGCGCCGATGTCGCCGCAGGAGAGCTTCTTGACCTCCTCGGTCTTTTTGCCCTTCACCTGATAGAGGCGTCCCAGCTTCTCTGTGACGCCGGTGCGGGCGTTGACCATGGGCATATCCGACTCGATGGTGCCGGAGAGGACCTTCACATAGGAGTACTTGCCGTACTGGTCGGAGACGGTCTTCCACACGAAGGCCACGGGCACGGCGCCGGGGGAGACGGCGAACTCCACCATCTCGCCGTGGTCGTCCTCGCCCATGACGGGGGCGCCCTCCAGGGGAGAGGGCAGGAGGTTGACGATGTTGTCCAGGAGCATCTGGGTGCCCAGGCCGGTGAGGGCGGAGCCGCACACCACCGGGAAGAGGGACAGGTCCTTCACGCCGGCGTGGAGGCCCTGGATCATCTCGGCGTAGGTGAACTCCTCGCCGTTGAAGTAGCGGTCCATGAACTCCTCGCTGGTCTCGGCCACCGACTCCACCAGGGAATTGTAGAGCTCGTCCAGGACCTCCTGCTTGTTCTCGGGCACGGGGATCTCGTGGCGCTTGCCGTTTTCGATGTCGTAGGCGCGCTTGTTGAGCACGTCGATGATGCCGATGACCTTCTTGCTCTCATCCCAGATGGGGGCCACCACAGGGGCCACGTTCTTGCCGAAGCGCTCCCGCAGGGTCTCGAAGGCGGCGTTGTAGTCGGCGTTGTCCTCATCGGTCTTGGAGATGTAGAGGATGCGGGGCATCTTCCGCTCCTCGCAGTATTTCCAGGCCTTCTCGGCGCCCACGCTCATGCCGCTCTTGGCGGAGCAGACGATGACGGCGGCGTCGGCCACCCGGAGGGCCTCCATCACCTCGCCGGAGAAGTCGAAATAGCCGGGGGTGTCCAGAATGTTGATCTTGCAGCCCTTATATTCCACAGGCGCCACGGCGGTGGAGATGGAAAACTGACGGCGGGTCTCCTCGGCGTCGTAGTCACAGGTGGTATTTCCATCGGTCACCTTGCCCAGCCGGTCAATGGCGCCGGTCTGAAACAGCATGCTCTCGGCCAGGGAAGTCTTTCCGTTTCCACCGTGGCCCAGCAGGCATACGTTACGAATATTTTGTACGGAATAGCTCATATCTTGTTTCCTCTCCTTACATTTGGGATCTCACGAAAGCGCCGCCCGTTTCATGCGTCACTGTCTTAGTCATTATATCTCAATACCCGGCGCTTGACAACTGATTTTTTATAAAAAACGTAGTCGCCTGGGAAATTGTTCTCCGCTCCGGCCCATCCGCCTTTGACAAGGGCGGCGGAACCGGGTATGATGACGGCAGAGATCCTCCGCGGCGGCCCCTCCGCCGCGCCGAAAGGAGGCGGGGACCATGGTCCTCAAACGGCCGAAGATGGTGCTCTTCGACTACGGCCAGACCCTCATCCATGAACCCTATTTCAACAAGGCCCTGGGCATGGAGGCGGTGCTGGCCCACGCCGTTTCCAATCCCCTGGGCCGCACCGCCCGGGAGCTGGGCGGCTATATCGACGCCCTGGAGACGGAGATGGAGCGCTTTCACACCGCCGACGGCCACAGCCCCCTGCTGGAGACCCACAACCTGCCCTTCCAGCGGTACGTCTTTGCCTCTCAGGGCCTCGCCTTCTCCCTGCCGGAGGAGGTGCTGGAGACCCTCTATTGGGACGCCGCCGCGCCGGGGCAGCCCACCGACGGCATCCTCCCCCTGCTGGACCTTCTGGCGGCCGAGGGCATCCGCACCGGCGTCATCAGCAACCTCTCCTTCTCCGGCGCCGCCCTCCGGGCCCGGCTGGACCGGCTGCTGCCCAACCACCGCTTCGAGTTCATCCTGGCCACCAGCGAATATGTCTTTCGGAAGCCCAGCCCCCGGATCTTCCGCCTGGCCCTCACCATGGCCGGGCTGGAGCCCCAGGAGGCGTGGTACTGCGGGGACCACCCCCGCTACGACGTGGAGGGGGCCGCCGCCGCCGGGCTCCAGCCCGTGTGGTACACCGGGGCGCACGCCCCACACTGGTCCTCCTTCTCCGCGCCGCCTCCCGCCGTCCCCCACCTGGCCCTGGCCCATTGGCAGGACCTCCCGGCCCTCCTGGCCGGGGCGGAGGCCCCCTGTCCCGCCTGAATAAACCCGTGATGGGCAAAAGCGGGGCGTCCCCGGCCCTTCCTACCCCTTGGGCAGGGTGCGCAGGCGGGTCAGATCGTAGGTGCGCAGAAAGGGCTGGACCGAGGCCCCCGCCGTGAGGTGGCGGAGGAGCACCCCGGCGCAGGCCAGGCTGTCGCTGCCGGCCCGGTGGTGGTCCAGCGGCAGGTCCAGGCGATCGCACAGGGTGTTGAGCCTGTGGTTGGGGAGCTGGGGCAGCAGGCGGCGGCTCATCTGGCAGGTGCAGGCGTAGGGGACCCGCTCCCGCCAGAAGATGCCGTAGTCCCGCAGGCACTTGCCCAGCACCGACATGTCGAACTGGGCGTTGTGGGCCACCAGCAGGCCGCTTTCAAAGACCGGCCGCAGCTCGGCCCACAGCGCCGGGAAGGCGGGCTTTCCCGCCACCCGCTCCGGGGTGATGCCGGTGAGGGCCACGTTGAAGGCCTCGAAGGGGGCCTCCGGGTCCACCAGGGTGTCGTAGGTCTCCACCACCCGGCCCCCCTCCACCACCGCCACGCCGATGGCGCTCATGCGGTCGTTGGCGTGGTTGGGGGTCTCCACATCGAAGGCGATATAGCGCTGGTATCCCATGTTCCGGTTCTCCCTTCCGCCGGACCTGCGGCCGGTATTTCCGCCCCATTTTACCACAGTTCGACCCGCCGGGGAAGGGACGTCTTTACAGCTCCAGCCAATGTGCGTATACTAAGAGTACCCGTCAGCTTCGCGGCCCTTGGGGCGGAGAGGAGAGGCCATGGCCCACATCATCACAGTCAACGACCTGTCCCACCCGGGACTGGCCCCCTATGCCCGGCTCACCGAACGACAGCTCCGCAGCAGACGAGATCCGGAGGATGGGCTTTTCATCGCCGAGAGCCCCAAGGTCATCGGCCACGCTCTGGACGCCGGCTGTGTGCCCGTCTCCCTCCTCATGGGGGAAAAGCACCTCCAGGGCCAGGGGAGGGACCTCTTGGAGCGGTGCGGCGGCGTGCCGGTCTACACCGGGCCGGACAGCCTGCTGGAATCCCTCACCGGCTACCGGCTGACCCGGGGCTTCCTGTGCGCCATGCGCCGGCCCGCCCTGCCCACGGTGGAGGCCGTCTGCGCCGGCGCCCGGCGGGTGGCCGTGCTGGAGGGCATCGTGGACCCCACCAACGTGGGGGCGGTGTTCCGCTCCGCCGCCGCCCTCCGCATGGACGCCGTGCTGGTCACCCCCACCTGCTGCGACCCCCTGCACCGCCGCGCGGTGCGGGTGAGCATGGGGACGGTCTTTCAGGTGCCCTGGACCGTCATCGGCAGCCTGGCCGGAGACTGGCCCCACCCGGGGCTGGAGCGGCTGAAGGCCCTGGGCTTCTCCACCGCCGCCATGGCCCTGGACCCCCGGGCCGTCACCATCGAGGACCCCCGGCTCCGCTCGGAGGAGCGGCTGGCCGTCGTGCTGGGCGCCGAGGGGGACGGTCTCTCCAACCACACCATCGCCGGGTGCGACTACACCGTGTGCATCCCCATGGCCCACGGCGTGGACTCCCTCAACGTGGCGGCGGCCAGCGCCGTGGCCTTCTGGGAGCTCCGGGTCCGGTAAAACGCCGAGAGGAGAGGTGAGCATGGAACGAGATGCGCACTACGAGAGCGACGTCCTCTTTTTCTTCGAGGGAAAGCCCCTGGAGCTGGGCCTCTACCAGGCCCTCTTCGCCCGGATGGAGGCGGCCTTCCCCGACGCCGCCGTGAAGGTCCAGAAGAGCCAGATCAGCTTTTACCAGCGCCGCCTCTTTGCCGCCGCCTCCCTCCCCATCCGGCGGAAAAAGACCTGGCCGGAACACTGTCTGGTGGTCACCGCCGGCCTGAACCGCCGGCTGGACTCCCCCCGGGTGGCGGCGGCGGTGGAGCCCTACCCCGGCCGGTGGACCCACCACATCCTCCTCACCGCTCCGGAGGAGATCGACGACGCGCTGCTGGACTGGCTGGAGGAGGCCCGGGCCTTCGCCGTCCGCAAGCGGTAAGGGGGCGCCGTATGTCTCTCACCTATTGCAAGCTGGAAATTTTCATCCCCGAGAGCCACCTGGAGGCCCTCCGGGAAGCCCTGATGTCCGTGGACGCCGGGCACATCGGCGCCTACGACGGCTGTCTCTCCTACGCCCCCGTCACCAGCTGCTGGCGGCCCCTCCCCGGGACCGCCCCCTACCTGGGCCGGGTGGGGGAGCTGTGCACCGCCCCCGAGCTGAAGGTGGAGGTCACCTGCCGGGCGGCGGACCTGGAACAGACCGTCGCCGCCGTGAAGGCGGTCCACCCCTACGAGGAGCCCGTCATCAACGCCATCCCCCTGCTCTCCACCGGCCTGGGGGAGTGATGGAGAAAGGAAGTGGCCCCATGCTGGCCTATACCTACCTGGGCCGGGGAGACCTCCGGCTGCTGGAAAAGCCCAAGCCCGCGCTGCTGGAGGACCGGGACGCCGTCGTCCGGGTGACCCTCTCCAGCATCTGCACCAGCGACCTCCACATCAAGCACGGCTCGGTGCCCCGGGCGGCGCCCGGCGTCACCCTGGGCCATGAGATGGTGGGCGTGGTGGAGGAGGTGGGCGCCGCCGTCGCCAAAGTGAAGCCCGGCGAACGGGTGGCGGTGAACGTGGAGACCTTCTGCGGGGACTGCTTCTTCTGCCGCCGGGGCTGGGTCAACAACTGCGTCCACCCCCAGGGCGGCTGGGCCCTGGGCTGCCGCATCGACGGCGGACAGGCCCCCTGCGTCCGGGTCCCCCTGGCCGACCAGGGCCTCACCCCCATCCCGGAGGGGGTGAGCGACCTCCAGGCCCTCTTCGTGGGGGACATCCTGGCCACCGGCTACTGGGCCGCCCAGATCACCCCCGTGGGGCCGGAGGACACCGTCCTCCTCATCGGCGCCGGACCCACCGGGGTGTGTACCCTCCAGTGCCTGCTGCTCCAGACCCCCAAGCGGGTCATCGTCTGTGAGCGGGACCCGGAGCGCCGGGCCTACGTGGAGCGGCACTATCCCCAGGTGCTGACGGTGGGCCCCGAAGAGGTCCTCCCCTTCGTCCGGGCCCACTCCGGCCACGGCGGCGCCGACGCCGTCATCGAGGCGGCGGGCACCGAGGACACCTTCCGCCTGGCCTGGCAGTGCGCCCGGCCCAACGCCGTGGTGACGGTGGCGGCCCTCTACGACGCCCCCCAGGTCCTCCCCCTCCCCGATATGTACGGCAAGAACCTGACCTTCAAGACCGGAGGGGTGGACGGCTGCAACTGCGCCGAGACCCTGGACCTCATCGCCCGGGGGAGGCTGGACACCACCGGCCTCGTCACCCACACCTACCCCCTCCGGGACATCGCCGCCGCCTACGACCTCTTCGAGCACCGCCGGGACGGGGTGGTCAAGGTGGCCATCGACATGACCCTCTGACAACGGAAAGGAGTTTTATCCATGCTGGAAGCCGGTACCAAGGCCCCCGCCTTCACCCTCCCCGACCAGGACGGCGCCCCCGTCTCCCTCTCCGACTTTCTGGGAAAGAAGGTCGTCCTGTACTTCTACCCCAAGGACAACACCCCCGGCTGCACCCGGCAGGCCTGCGCCTTCGCCGGCAGCTACGCCGCCTTCCGGGACCTGGACGCGGTGGTCATCGGGGTGAGCAAGGACTCCGCCGCCTCCCACCGGCGGTTCGCCGAGAAATACGGCCTCCCCTTCCGCATCCTCTCCGACCCGGAGCTGGGCGTCCTCCAGGCCTACGGGGTCTGGCAGGAGAAAAAGCTCTACGGCAAGGTGAGCATGGGGGTGGTCCGCACCACCTTCATCATCGACGAGGAGGGCGTCATCGAAAAGGTGATGCCCAAGGTGAAGCCCGACACCAACGCCGCCGACATCCTGGCCTACCTCCGGAAAGACTGACCGGCCCTTGCCGTCTCACGGAGGTTTTTCGACAAGCTGAGGGCCCGCTTCGGAATGAAAACATTCCGAAGCGGGCCCCTTTTTATCGCGGGTCCATCAGATTCTGGTACCGCCGGTGGAGGACCTGGTCGGGATACCAACGGTCCAGGGCGGCCTCCACCGCGTTGGCGGCGGGAAGGCCCAGCCGCCGCTCCTCCATCCGCAGCATGGCGGCGGCGGAGAGGGCCGTGTCGGCCGCCAGCAGGAGGGCGGACGCCCAGAGGAAGCGCCTCTCCACCCGGGGCGGCAGCCGGTCGGTGAGGGCGGTGAGGGCCGGAAAGCCCCGCAAGACCCACAGGGCCGCCCCCAGCCCCCACAGCACCGCGAAGAGCAGATTGGTCCGCCCTTCCAGGTGGAAGGGCATGTGGGAGTAGTCCCAGAAAATTTTGTGGAACAGCAGCTCCCCCACGGCGCTGGCCACATACTCAAAGCCCGCCCCCAGCGCTCCGCCCACCAGCAGCAGCATCCACGGCCCCCGGCGGCGGAAGGGCCACAGGCACAGCGTCACCAGGGCGGCCCCCAGTCCCCACACCAGGCTGAAGGGCCCGTAGAGAAGGCTGCTGCGGCTCATGACCACCCCGGTGGCGCACCATATATACAAGACCTCCAGCCGCTCCCCCACGAAGGCGGCGGCCAGAAAGGTCCAGGCCAGATGGCGGACCTCCGGCCAGAACGGTCCCTCCCGGACCGGCAGCGTTCCCTCCACGGCGGCACCTCCAGGAGCAGTCTGTCCCGGAGACAGGCTCCCCATGCGGCGGCGCGGGTGCATAACTTTTTCCATCGGGCGCACACTGAGGAAAAAGGAGAGGAGCGCGGATATGGAGCGAAACGTGTTCATGGCCGGGTGCAGCGCCCTGAGCTGGCACACCGGGGACGGAAAGCACCTCTGGGGCAGAAACTACGACTTCGACCGGCTGGCGCAGGGGAGCGGAGTGACCCTCCTCCCCCGGGGGACGGCCTATATCCCGGCCGCCGGCGGGCGGGAGGAGGTCCTCCGCTACGCCTGCGTGGGGACCGGGCTGCTCCTCCCCCAGGGGCCGGTGCTCTACGAGGGGCTCAACGAGGGGGGGCTCATGGGGGGACAGCTCTACTACCGGGGCCTTGCCCACTATGGGACCGGCGGCCGCCCGGACGCCCGGCCCGTCCAGCCACCCCTTCTCCTCCTCCACCTGCTGGCCCGGTGCGCCACGGTGGAGGAGGCCGTCCGCTGCCTGGAGGAGGAGGTCCGGCTGGTGGACCTGCCCTTCCTGGGGGCGGTGCCCCCCCTCCACTGGTCCCTCTCCGACCGGACGGGAGAGACCGTGGTGGTGGAGCCCGACGCCGGGGGGCTCCACATCTACCGGAACACCCTGGGGGTCATGACCAACAGCCCCGGCTATCCCTGGCACAGGCTCAACCTCCTCAACTACGCCGGGCTCCGGGACCTGGACCACGACGAGACCCCCTTCGGAGACGGCCAGGCCCAGTGCTTCTCCGGCAGCGGGGCCCAGGGCCTCCCCGGGGACTGGAGCTCCCCCTCCCGCTTCCTCCGCCTGGCCTTTCTCCGGCGCTTCGGCCTGCCCGGCGGGGACGAGACGTCGGGGGTGGTCCGGACGCTCCGGCTCCTCCAGAGCGTCGCCTTCCCCCTGGGGGCGGTGCGGGTGAGCCACAAGGCCCCCGCCACCGCCCTGGACGCCGCCGTGGTCCCTTACGACTACACCGTCTACACCGCCCTCTGCTGCGCCGAGTCCCTGCGGTACTACTGGACCACCTACGAAAATCCCCAGCCCCGGTATCTGGAGCTGGGACCGCTGGTCCAGGCGCCCGCCCCCTTCCAGCTCCCCCTGGACCAGCCCCCCGGCTTCCTCCGGCTGACCGCCCCCGGGCTGTGAGCCGTACGCCGAAAAAACCGGCCTGTGCATAAAAGCACAGGCCGGTTTTCCGTATTGTTGCCGCTTTAGCGCAACGACAACCCCCAGCTATGCTGGGGAGAGTAAAAAGAATTACATAGTGAAAAAACCTTCTGGTAGAATGGAAGTTGCGGTCGGTCAACTGCAACAACAATCACCAGGAG
>DXDV01000157.1 GCA_019115345.1 Candidatus Intestinimonas stercorigallinarum
GCAGCCGTTCTACAAGGAGCATATGTACAAGGGTGGCAGGCTATGCCATTTTTTCAGCGCAGGCCAAAGAGGGCCTTGAGCACACCCCGCAGATACTTTGGGGAGCGAACCACGACGATCCTCATAAAAAAGCGCCTCCTTCCACGTAAACTGGCATCGCTGTTACCAGTATACGTAGAAGGAGGCGCTTTGTGCGTCAGCTCTTTCCGTGCTTCTCCAGCTCCCAGTCCCGGAGCTCCTTTACCTGCTCCCACAGCCGCACATAGCTGGCGTGACGGCTGGGCATGATTTTTCCTTCCTTCAGGGCTGCAAGGACTGCACAGCCCTTTTCCTTTACATGAGAGCACCCCACGAAGCGGCACTCCCCCAGATAGGGCCGGAAATCCCGGAAGGCCCGTTCCAGCTCCTCCTTCCGCAGCAGCTCCATACGCTCGGTGTCAAAGGAGGAAAAGCCCGGCGTATCCGCCACTACGGCGTCCCCGTCCAGGCGGTAGAGCTCCACATGCCGGGTGGTGTGGCGGCCCCGGCCCAGCTTTTCGCTGACCTCGCCCACCTGGAGGTGGAAGCCGGGAGAGAGGGCGTTGAGGATGCTGGACTTTCCCACGCCGGAATTTCCTGTGAAGGCAGATACCTTTCCAGCTATTGCAGCCCTAAGATCGTCGATGCCCTCTCCTGTCTCGGCGCTCACCCGGAGGGTGGGAAAGCCGGCGGCGGTATAGATCTCGTAGAGCTCCTCGGCGGGGGCCAGATCGCATTTGTTGATACAGATGACGCAATCACAGCCGTCCTTGCTGTCGGCGATGGCGGCCACCCGGTCGATGAGGAAGGGATCGGTGACCGGGATGGCGCCGGAGGCGATGATGACCAGTTGGTCGATATTGGCCACGGCTGGGCGCTGGAACTCATTCTTCCGGGGCAGGATCTCGTCCAGGGCGCCGGAACCGTCAGGGAGGCGGGTGAACCGCACCCGGTCCCCCACCAGGGGGGTGATTTTTTTATGGCGGAATTTGCCCCTGGCCCGGCAGGACACCAGGTTCCCTTCCCCGTCGTCCACATAGTAGAAGCCGCTGAGGGCTTTGCGGATCAGTCCGGTCCCGTCGCTCATCCCAGCTTCCACTCCCCGGTGTCAAAATCGACTTCGATGCTGTGATCCCGCGCTCCATCAAAATAGATGTCAAATTTTTGCTTGCCTTTTCCGGTGATGTTGAAGACCACTTCGCCCACCATCAGGGATACCTCCTTTGTCTGATGGTAGTTGGAACCCCGGACCTGCACCTCGATGATGGTGTCCGGATCACCGTCGGGCAGATATACCGTATAGGATACCGTCTTGATGTCAGGGTCCGCGCTTTGCGTCGGAGCGGGGCTCTCCGGCGCGGGACTTTCGATGCCGGGCTCCTCTCCCGAGGCGCCGGAACCGTTGCTCACCTGGAGGGTGACGGTGGTCCCCTCGTCTACCTCGGTGTAGGCGGGGATGCTCTGGAGGAGCACGGTATCTTTGGGCTCGTCGCTGTCGATGTAGACGGCGTTCACCACCAGACCCAGGCCGGTCTCCCCTTCCAGGAGGGCTTTTGCCTCTGTCAGCGTCATACCCTCCACCGCCAGCATGGTCCGCTGGGCTACCTCGGGTCCCTGACTCACAAAGATCTCGATCATGGTGTCCGGCTGGAGGGCGCTGTCCGCCAGGGGGACGGTACGGATCACGTTGTCCTTGGTGATATCCTCGGAGGTCTCATAGGTCATAGTGATGTTGGCGTTGGGGACGCCCAGATCCAGCAGGGCCTGCCGGGCCGCCCGGTATTCCTTATTCACCAGGTCGGGCATGTAGATGGGCTCCTCGCCGGCGCTGACCGTAACAGTGATGGTGAGGTTTTCTTCCGTGACCAACTGCCTGGCCTCCGGCTCCTGGGAGACGATCTGTCCCGGCTCCAGACTGCTGGATACCGATCCGCCCTCCACGATTTGGAATACCCCCTGGACCTTGGGGTCGGCCTGGGCCTCCTCTACCGTCATGCCGTAGAGATTGGGCACCGTATATCGGGTGTCGGTCTGGAAGCTGTTGCTGAAAAAGACCACCCAAAGCAGCACACCGATACCGGCAATAAAGACCAGGATCGAGGCTACGGCCAGCGGCACCGACATACCGCTCCTCCGGCGCTTTCTGGGGCGCTCAGAGCTCCGCCGCTCCTCACGGACCGGCTCCGGCCGCTCCCGGCGGCGCATGGGTCCGGTGTCGCCCTGCCCGTTTCTCCGGCGTGCGCCCGTCTCAATGATCTGGGTGGGCTCGTCGGCCACATCGGCGGCGGCAAAGAGCTTGGCGGGATCGTATTGCAGGTCGATGCTGGGATCCTTGCGGAATTCCTCCAGGTCCCGGAGCATGTCGTCGGCGCTGGAGTAGCGGTTCTCCACCTTGGGGGCCATGGCCTTCATGGTGATGGCCTCCAGGGCCTCCGGAATGTCCGGGTTGAGCTCCCTGGGGGGCAGGGGGATGGAGTTGATGTGCTGGATGGCCACCGATACAGGCGTATCCCCCTCAAAGGGGAGCCGTCCAGTGAGCATCTCATAGAGCACGACACCGGCGGAATAGAGGTCGCTGCGGCCGTCGATCCGGCTGCCCCTAGCCTGCTCCGGAGAAATGTAGTGGACCGAACCCAGGGCCTCCTGGGTGAGGGTGCTCTGGGCGGCGGAAGCCAGCCGGGCGATGCCGAAATCGGTGACCTTGATGCTGCCGTCCCGGAGGACCATGATATTCTGGGGCTTGATGTCACGGTGGATGATGCCCCGCCCATGGGCATGGGAGAGGGCCTTCACGATCTGAGTGATAAAGTGCAGGGACTCCTTCCAGCTCAGGGGTCCCCCCTTGCGCTGCATGAACTGCTTGAGGGTGATGCCGTCGATGAGCTCCATCACGATGTACTCCACCTGCTCGGAACGGCTCACATCGTACACTGCCATGATATTGGGATGGGAGAGCATGGCCACAGCCTGGGATTCATCGTGGAACCGGCGGCGGAACTCGGCGTCCTTGGCCAGATCGTCCTTGAGGACCTTGACCGCCACCAGTCGATTGAGCCGGTGGTCTCTGCCCTTGAACACCACCGCCATGCCGCCGGTGCCGATGCGCTCCAGGATCTCGTATCGGTTGTCCAGCAGTTTCCCTATGTACTGATCCATAATGAGGGTATCCTCCTTGTTACATCTGAAGCAGGACCGCGGTCACGTTGTCCGGCGCCCCTCTGGAGAGGGCGATATCCAGCAGCCGCCTGCAGCAGTCCTCTCCGGGGCCGCCGTGGAGGACCTCATAGAGAAGTTCCTGGTCGGTGACCGTGTTGCTCAGGCCATCGGAGCACAGCAGCAGCGCGTCTCCATCGGTGAGATCCTGACGGTAGAGGTCAGCCCGGAGCTTAGCTTCCGCCCCCAGCGCCCGGGTGATGAGGTTCTTTTGGGGGTGCTGCCTGGCCTGCTCCGGGGTGATCTGCCCTCGTGCCACCAGATCCTCCACCAGAGAGTGATCTCGCGTGATCCGGGAGATCCCCTCCGGCTGCACCAGATAGCACCGGCTGTCACCGATGTT
>DXDV01000017.1 GCA_019115345.1 Candidatus Intestinimonas stercorigallinarum
TTTCATAAGCCTGAAATATCGGTTTTACCTTTTCCTTCCAGCTTGTCACAAGCGACATATCGCTTGCGACGAGCTTTTTTCATTTCACTGCAAAGCTCATCGCGCGCTCATTCTGCCGCTCCTCGCTTCCAACCGCGACCCGCTTTCGCTGGGCGGCGGAAAGGAAAAGAGACGGTTGACTTTCTGTGTCTAATAGGATAGACTATTCGTGGAGAGTCTATCCTATTAGACAAAAGGAGGCCGCTATGGAAACGCCCAAGATTTTTGAAAGTGAATACCGCTTCTGCCTTGTGCTCTGGGCCCATGAGCCCATTTCGACCGCCGAGCTGGTAAAGCTGTGCCAGCAGCAGCTGGGCTGGAAGCGGACCACCACCTACACCGTCATCAAGCGCCTGGGGGAACGGGGGGTGCTGAAGAACGAAGGCGGGCTGGTGACCGCCCGGGTATCCAAGGAGGAGGCCCAGGTATCCGAGATCGACGCACTGATGGAGAAGAAATTCCAGGGCTCCCTCCCCGCCTTTCTGGCCGCCTTCGCCCGGCGGCAGTCCCTCACCGATGAGGAAGTGGAAGAGATCCGCCGCATCATCGAAAAGTGAGGAGGGAGGACCATGGAAGCGGTATTCCTGAAGCTGGTCAACCAGAGCATCGCCGCCGGCTGGCTGGTGCTGGCGGTCCTTGCGCTGCGGCTGGTGTTCCGGCGGGCCCCTCGGTGGACCTTCTGCCTCCTCTGGGGGCTGGTGGCGCTCCGGCTGGTCTGCCCCTTCTTCGTGGAGAGCCCCCTGAGCCTCGTCCCCAGCGCCCAGACCCTCCCGCCGGAGATCCTCTACACCGCCACCCCCCAGATCCACAGCGGCATCGGCGTCCTCAACAGCGCCGTCAACCCCATCCTGGCGGAGACCATGACCCCGGCGGCGGCGGCCAGCGCCAACCCCACCCAAATCTGGTCCTTTGTCCTGGCCAGGCTCTGGCTGGCGGGGGCGGCGGCCCTGCTGCTCCACGCCCTGGTCAGCTATGCGCGTCTGCGGCGCCGGCTCCGCACCGCCACCCTTCTCCGGGACAACATCCGGCAGAGCGAGCTGGTGGACACCCCCTTTGTGCTGGGATTCTTCCGCCCGGTCATCTATCTGCCCTACGGGGTGGCCGAAGAGGACCTGGACCATGTGATCGCCCACGAGCAGGCCCACATCCAGCGGAAGGACCACTGGTGGAAGCTCCTGGGCTTTATCCTGCTGGCCGTCTACTGGTTCCACCCCCTGCTGTGGGCGGCCTATGCGCTGCTGTGCCGGGACATCGAGGGGGCCTGCGACGAGAAGGTGATCCGGGCGATGGACCGGGAGGGGCGGAGGGGCTACGCCATGGCCCTCCTCCACTGCGGCGTCCACCGCCGGACCGTGGCCGCCTGTCCCCTGGCCTTCGGAGAGGTGGGGGTCAAGGCCCGGATCAAGGCTGTGATGAAGTACAAGAAGCCCGCCTTCTGGCTGGCGGCTGCAGTCCTCGCCGCCTGCGCCGGGGCGGCGGTGTGCTTCCTCACCGACCCGGTGGTCCGCACGGAGGAGATCCGGGTGAACGACCGGATCTACGCCAGGCAGGGGGAGGCCGTGGAGGTCCTGCCCGACGGCAGCTATGAGCTGGGCATGCTGAAGCGTGTGCGCCACCATACCGCTGCCCATCCGGAGGAAACCTTCTGCGGGACCAATCTGGACGAAAAATATGCCGGCAATCGGCTCTACCAGAGCGGCGCGTCAGCCGACGTGATCTTTCTGGAGGACCTCTCCGGCTGCTATCTCCCTTTCACGGCCCGGATGTCATCTGTGGTGGAATGGGTGGACTACACCGGGTCGCCCTCCGAGATGGACAGAGACGAAGCGCAGGAGATCCAGCTCCCGCAGTTCCCCGGCGTGACCTTCCGCTACACCCCCTACGCGGTGGCCGCCGCCCCCGGGGAGGACGGGGAGCCCGCCGTCCTCATCGAGGGCATGCCCATCTGGAACGTCTACTTCTGCGACCTCACCGGGGACGGCCTGCCCGAGCTCTGCGCCACCCTCAGCTGGGGCTCCGGGATGATCGACACCCGGATCATTCTCTACGACTACGCAAACGGCGTCAGCTACCTGCTGGAGGACCGGGGCGTCTATGATTATTCCCTGCGCTATGGCGCGACGGACGGCTTTTTATATGTGGAGCAGACCGAGCATCCCGGCGGCGCGCTGGTATCCCGCGGCCGGCTGGCCTTCGTGGATGGATGCATCGAGATTCTGCCCCCCGACGGGGGCATCTCATCTGACGCAGGGCAGTATTGAGGCCGCAGCGCGAAAAAATGTTCGGCGGGGACGAAAAACTGAGAGGCACGCGGATCTCCGCGTGCCTCCTCGTTTCTTTTACAGGTTGTCGTCCAGGAGCTTGGTGTAGACTCCGGCGGGCTGGACCCCCACCTTCCGGTCGATCTCCTTGCCGTCCTTGAAGAAGATGACGGTGGGGATGCTCATGACGCCGTACTTGGCCGCCAGGCCGGGGTTGGCGTCCACATCCACCTTGGCGATGACGGCCTTGTCGCCGTACTTGCCGCCGATGCTGTCGATGACGGGGGCCAGCATCTTGCAGGGACCGCACCAGGTGGCCCAGAAGTCCACCATGGCCACGGAGGAAGCGGGGATCTTGGCGTTGAACTCAGACTCGTTGAGATGCAGAACAGACATGATTCATTCTCCTTTTTTGATTCATGATATTATTTTTAATGGTTTTCTGATTCGCTATCGGCGTGTTGGTCCACGTACTCGGCGGCGGACTGTCCCGCCACCAGGCCCTCCCCCACCGCCTTGGCCAGCTGGAGGGGAAGCCCCGTGCAGTCTCCGGCGGCAAAGACGCCGGGCAGGTTGGTCCGCATCCGGCGGTCCACGGTAATGTAGCCGTCCTCCAGGGCCAGGTCGGGGAGGAGGTCGGCAGGCGGGAAGGCGCTGCGGAGGAGAAAGACGCACTGGGCGGGAAGCTCGGCCTCCCCGACGCGCAGGGCGGTCACCGTGTCCTCCCCCAGGATCTCCAGCCCTCCGGTCCGCCGCACCCACTGGATGGCGGGGACCAGGCCCTCCGGCCGTTTGGCGGAGACGTAGGTCACCTGACAGCCGATGCCCTGGAGAAAGTTGGCCTCCTCGGCTGCGTCGGGAGCCAGGTCCACCACCACAACCGGCCTGCCCCGGTAGAGCATGCCGTCGCAGGTGGCGCAGTAGCTCACCCCGCGGCCCAGATACCGGACCTCCCCCGGCAGCTTCTTCCCCCGGGTCACCCCGGTGGCCAGGACCACGGCCTTGGCCGTCTCCATGTCGCTGCCGATGCTCAGGTAGCTTGTGCCGTCCATCTGCATGATATTCAGCACCCGGCCGGTGCGGAGGTCCACCTCCATGGCCTCGGCGTGGCGGCGGTAGTCCTCCATCAGCCCGGCGCCGGTCCTGCCCGGCATGCCCAGGTAATTGTCCACCCGTTCGGCCCGGTAGAGGGGGCTCTCCCGGTAGTCGTTGCCCACCACCAGCACCGATTTGCCCCGGGCCCGGGCGTTGACGGCGGCGCTGAGCCCCGCCGGGCCGCTGCCGATCACGGCGATATCATAGGGCACGGCTCACGCCTCCTCTCCGCCGGCGCAGGGACAGTTGTAGTCCTCCGCCTCGTCGCCGAACAGGGCCGCCACCACGGCGGCGGCCTGGGCGTCGGCCACTTCGTAGTACATCTCATTCCCGGAGCGCCGGCATTTGACCACGCCGGCCGCCTTCAGCCGCATCAGGTGCTGGGAGATGGTGGACTGGCTCTGGCCCGTCCCCTCCTCCATGCACCGCACGTTCCGGCAGCCGCCCACCAGCAGCCCACGCACGATCTGGAGCCGCAGCGGGTGGGAGAGGGCCTTGAGCAGCTCCGTCTTTTCCAGGTACAGCCCCTTGCTGTCCTCCATGGTCCTCACCTCATTCGCTTGTTCTAATATTATTATATTCGAATATTTGAATTTGTCAACCCTCTTTCCAAAAAATTTTTCCCAGGACCTCCACCCTTCATTTTCAAAGAAAGCCGTTGCTTTTTCCTTTGATACAGGGTAAAATACATAAGTTGTATGAAAAGAAAAGGAGTGACCAGACCATGACCGAGGAACACAAGTCCACCGCCGGGGCCGGCGCCGAGGCCCCTGTGATGACCCAAAACTTCATCCATGATTTTATTGACGAGGACCTGGGGCAGGGTGGGCAGTTCCAAGGCATGACCGTCCACACCCGTTTCCCCCCGGAGCCCAACGGCTACCTCCACATCGGCCACGCCAAGGCCATCTTCATCGACTTCGGCACCGCCGAAAAGTACGGCGGCCTGTGCAACCTGCGCATGGACGACACCAACCCCACCAAGGAGGACGTGGAGTACGTGGAGGCCATCCAGGAGGACATCCACTGGCTGGGCTACGACTGGGGCGACCGGTTCTACTACGCCTCCGACTACTTTGAGCAGATGTACGAGTACGCCGTGGCGCTCATCCAGAAGGGCCTGGCCTACGTCTGCGAGCTCACCCCCGAGGAGTTCCGGGCCTACCGGGGCGACGTGAACACTCCCGCCCGCTCCCCCTGGCGGGACCGTCCCGTGGAGGAGTCCCTGGACCTCTTCGCCCGGATGCGGGCCGGGGAGTTCCCTGACGGCGCCATGACCCTCCGGGCCAAGATCGACCCCTGCTCCGGCAACTTCAACATGCGGGACCCGGTGCTCTACCGCATCA
>DXDV01000158.1 GCA_019115345.1 Candidatus Intestinimonas stercorigallinarum
ATCTCAAAAAACTGGCCAGGTGGCTGTGCCAGGAGAGCCTTGCCTCTCTCTGCATACTCCTTCTTTGGCCGCTACATGACCCAAACTCGGCGTATGCTTGACGCATAAGCCGGGTTTTTCGACAGCCTGAAGGCCCCGCCGGTGAAAACCGGCGGGGCCTTGTCTCCATTTACTCAGCCAGGCTCAGGTGGAAGCGGACGCCGGGGGCACCGGCAAAGACGATCCAGCCCCCCTCGGGGAGGACGGCGGAGACGTCCCCAAAGGCCACGGAGCTAGCCGTGGCGGCACCGCTGGCATCATAGACGGTGAAGCCGCCCCCCTCCGGCAGGGTGACGTTCAGGGTCTGTCCGCCCAGGTCCCCCACGCTGTACCACCGGGCATAGCCGTCGTCCAGGATGGTGCAGTAGGCCCCCGCCCCGGCGTAGAGGTCCCCCAGTCCGGAGGCCGGAGCGCACAGGTAGCCCCCCGCCTTCAGGTACTCCTTGCCGTCCAGGGTGACCACCTCATAGTCGGCGCCGTTGCGGCTGCCGGTGCCGGGGAGCTGGACATACTGCTCCGCCAGGGTCTCGCTCACGATCCGCTCGAAGCCCGCCACATAGCCGGGGGCCTCCGCCAGGACGGTGGCGGCGGCAAAGGGTCCGGACAGATAGACCTGTGAGGTGTACTTCTCGTTGACGATGAGGTATGGCTCCGACCCGCGGGCGGCCCAGGCGTCCAGGGCGGCTTGGGTAACGCCGGTGTTGGGCTCCAGCTTCTCCAGGGCGTAGTTGGCCGTCCCGGAGGAGGTAAGGCCGGGCACGGCGGCATAGCCCTTCTGGAAGAGGTAGGTCCGGCCGTTGTCCTCGGTGACGAAGGTCATGTAGAAGGTCCCGGTCTCATCCAGAAAAACGCCGCTGTCCAGATAGGTGAACCGCTGCTCCGCTCCGCCCAGGGCGGCGGCGGTGGTCAGGGTCATGGTCTGGTCGTCGGGGAAGGCCACGGTGGCCACCAGCCCCAGGGAGGCGTAGGTCCCGGCGTGGGCCTTCAGCGCCTCGGGGATGGCCGCCGGCTGGCCGGCGGGGAGGGGGGGCAGGCTCTCGTCCACCGTCACCCCGTCCTCCGCCAGGGCGTCGATGAGGATGCGCTCCCCCGCCAGCTGGTTGTAGGTGCTCACGCCGCCGGAGGAGAGGACGGCCACCGCCTTGTCCTCCTCGGGGAGGACGATGAGGGAGGCGTGGTAGCGCAGGGTGTCGCCCCCCTTCACCAGGGCGGTGATGCCGCTCTGGTTGAAGGGGTACTGGTGGACGTTGTCCCAGCCCAGGCCGTAGGCCAGGGTGTCGTCCCCGCTGTCCTCCGGCCACAGGCCCTTCGCCGCCCAGTCGGTGTTCATCAGGTCCAGCCACTCCTGGTCCAGGAGGCCGTCGCCGCACAGCAGTCCGCCGAAGGCGGCCAGGTCGGCGGCGGTGGCGTAGAGCCCGCCGGTGCCCACGATGCCCACGGTGTCCTGGGGGAGGGCCCGGACGTCCTCGCCGGAGAGGTAGGTCTTGGCCAGGCGGCCGGCGTCAAAGTCGTCTCCGGGGGCGTAGGTGTCGGTGAGGCCAGCCGGGTCCAGGATGGCGGCGCGGAGGTAGTCCATGAACTCCATGCCGCTCACCGCCTCCACCACCAGCTGGGCCAGGGTATAGCCGTCGTTGGAGTAGACGCAGTAGGCCCCGGGGTCGGCCTTGAGCCGCTGGGGGGCGAGCCGCTCCAGCAGCTCGTCGGCGGCGCTCTCGTCGGCGTCGCCAAAGAGGAAGGCGTCCTGGGTGGTGTCCCCCATGAGCCCGGAGGAGTGGTCCAGCAGCATGCGGACGGTGATGTCCTTGTACCGCTCGTCGGCCATGGTGAAGCCGGGCAGGTACTCGGTCACCGGGTCCTCCAGCTCCAGCTTGCCGTCCTGGGCCAGGGTGAGGACGGCGGCGGCGGTGTAGGTCTTGGACACCGAGCCGATGCCGTAGAGGATGTCCTCGGTGAGGGCCCGGTCCTCCGTCTTGGAGTAGACTCCCCAGCCCCCCTGGGCGGTGATCTCGCCGTCCTCCCAGAGGGCGTAGCGGACGGAGTCGGCTCCGCCGTACTGGGCCGAGAGTTCGATGGCGTGGAGGGCCTTGTCCTCCAGAGCAGCCCCCGCCGCCGGGGCGGTCTCCCCCTGGGCGGCAAAGGCGGACAGGGTCAGGACGGGCGTCAGGACAAGTCCCGCCAGCGCCCCGCTGAGCATCCGTTTCCATTCCATAAATTGCTTCCTCCTTTTATCCTTCCGATTCTGCGCTCTGACCGCTCTGTGCTTCGTAATAGGCCCGGCACTCCTCCGCCGTCCGGGGAGGCTGGGCGTTCATGGCGTCGGCCCGCTCCAAAAGCCAGGCCCGCAGGGCGGCGACGCCCTCCTCGCTCACCGGGAAGTCCGCCTCCCCCTCCTGCCGGGCGTAGCTCCGGCAGAAGGGCCCCTGCCAGATGACCACATGCATGGTCCCCTCCCTGGGCTTTTCGATCTCATAGCACAGCAGGCCCCGGCTCCCCGACCAGCCGTTGTCGTTTTCAAAGTGGGAGAGCACCGGGAGATAAAATTCCTGTTCCATCTGTTCCTCCTTACTGGGCGGGCAGGGTGAAGAAATCGGGCAGGCGGTCCTCCTCGCTGTCGAAGAGCAGGTTGTACTGGAGGGACTCATACCGGAGGAGCCACGCCTGGGCCGTCTCCGAGAGGGCCGACCGGTCGGTCTGCCAGGCGCCGTCGGTATCCATGTAGCCCATGGCGTTGAGGGCGGGCACCCACTCTTGGAGCTGGAGCAGGAACCGCTGGTAGTCCGTCATGGGCAGGCCCGCCGTCTCCACGAGCAGAGCGGACAGGTAGTTGAGGGAGGTCACCACCCCATCCTCCTCCGGGATGTCGTAGTTGGCCCAGAGGAAGAAGGGCACCTCCTGGCGCTGCTGGGCGGTGGCGATGTCCACCTTCTCAAAGTCGCCCCCCAGCATCTCGGTATAGAAGTTGGTGGCCACCTGGGGCTGGTGATCCCCGAAGAAGAGGATCATGGTGGGCTCCTCCACCTGGGAGAAGTAGCCGATGAGGTATTCCAGGGCGCTGTCCGACTGCCGCAGCAGGGAGAGGTACTGGTCCACGGTGGAGTAGCGGCCCTCCAGGTCCCCGGTGAGCCACACCGTCTTGTCCAGCCCCGTCCAGGGCACGTTGTAGGCGCTGTGGTTCTGCATGGTGACGTTGAAGATAAAGAGGGACTCCCCCTCCTCCTTGGCCTCGTAGCGGCGGATGAGCTCCTCATAGTTGGACTGGTCGGTGATGTAGTTGCGCATGTAGGCGGGGTCGGTGAAATCCCCCTGGAAGTGGATCTCGTCAAAGCCGAAGCTCTTGTACACCGCCCGGCGGTTCCACCCCGAGGAGAGGTAGGGGTGCAGGAACACGGTGCGGTAGCCCAGGCTCCCCAGCTGACTGCCCAGGTTGGGCTCCTCCTCTCCCACGTACATGTGGAAGGGGACCGTCCCCTCCGGGAGGAAGGCCATGGTGTTCCCGGTGAGGAACTCATACTCCGAGTTGGCGGTGGTCCCCCCAAAGACCGAGGAATAGGCGGTGCCCCGGATGGTGTTCTCCGTGAGGCTGTGGAAGAAGGGGAGGGGGTCGGTGTTGGTCTCCAGGTCAAAGACCTCCGCCAGGTCGGAGAAGGACTCGTTCATGATGACGATGAGATTCACCGGCGTCTCCGCCCCCACGGCGGCGGGGTCGCCCTTCCAGCCCTCCCCGGTCTCCATCTGGATGGAGGCCAGGGCCTCCTGGGAGTAGCCCTCCGGTTCCTCCACGCCGCTGTACCGCAGGCACACCGAGAAGTTGAGGACAAAGCCGTTGCCCCGGGTGGTCCAGAGGGAGGGCTCGATCTCCGCCCAGCGGAGGAAGTCGGTGCGGAAGAAGATCACCAGGTAGACCGCCGAGAGGGCGGTCAGGGGAAGGGCGGCCTTCCAGCGGGGGCGCTGGCGGCCGGGGCGCTTGGGCACCTTCCACAGCAGCAGCAGGAAGAGGGCGCACACCAGCAGGCACCGGAGCTGGACGACGTCGGGGGTGTAGTCGTAATTCCCCGCCACATTGGCGGCGGTGCGCAGGCTCAGCAGGTCGCCGGGGAAGATGGTCCGGCCCCGGAAGCGGATGATGTACCGGTTGGCCAGGCCCACAAAGACGAAGAGGCCGGTGGTCAGCCCCGCCGTCAGCCGCACCCGGCCGGTCGCCAGATAGAGCAGCCCGGCGGTCATGTAGTACCACACCAGGTTCAGCCCGATCTGAAGGGCGGAGAGCTCCTCCCAGATCAGGTAGTTATAGTTCATCTGCTCCACCAGGACGAAGGCCAGCAGCGGACCGGCGGCGAAGGCGGCCCAGCGGCACCGGGCCCCCGCTCTCTCCGGCAGGGCCAGGCCCAGGGGGAGGAGGACGCCGAAGCCCAGGGACCAGCCCAGGCTCTCCGCCAGGGAGAGGCCATATCGGAGCAGGACGGCAAGGAGGGCGGAGGCCAGGCAGACGGCAGGGAGGAGGCGTTTCTGGCGGCAGAAGAGGAGACGGCGGACCGGCGTGGACGGTTTCCGGCGGTCCTTTTTCGTTTTGGACGGGGTCTTTACGCTCATGGCAGTTTCTTTCCTTTTTCGCAGGCGGGTCCGCCCCGGGGCGGACGATAAAATCACCGTCCATTTTACAACGGACCGCCCGCAAAAGCAAGACCGGCCCGGTTATTGCCGGATGATCTGCCGGTAGAGGTCCACGGCCTCCTCCAGGATGCCGTCGGGGAAGTCATAGGTGTCGGCGTGGAGGTCGGGGCGGTCGCCGCCGGCGCAGATGCCGAAGGAGCAGCCCGGCACCGCCTTGAGGATGTGTCCCAGGTCCTCGGAGGCCCGGTGGGGGGCGGGGGCCTCCACCAGGGGCAGCCCCAGGGCCCCGGCGGCGGAGCGCACCTTGTCCACGCACCAGCCGGTGCTGCGGGTCTCGGGGAAGGCGTCCTGGAAGGTGATCTCCAGCGCCAGCCCCGCCTGGGCGCTGAGCTGTTCGGCCAGGCGCCGGATGTCGTCCACCAGGGCATCCAGCTCCGCCTCATGCTCGGCCCGGACGGTGACCGAGAGCTCTCCCCGGCCCGGCGCCACCCCGAAGGCCTTCTGGCCCACGTCGATCTGGACGATGGTGCACAGCACCAGCCCCTGTCGGCGCTCCGGAGCGGTCAGCTCCGGCAGGGCACAGGCCAGCCGGGCCAGGGGAAGGGCGGGGCTCCTGCCCTTCTCCGGCATGCTGGCGTGGGTCACGGCCCCCGTCATGGCGATGGTCATGCCGGTGGAGGCGCAGTGCATGACGCCCTCCCGCACCAGCACCGCCCCGGGGGGATCGAGGCTGAAATTGTGGTAGGCGTAGCACTCCTCCACCCCCAGCTCCACCAGCTTTTCCACCGTCTCCCGGGCCCCGGCGCCGATCTCCTCGGCGTGCTGGAAGAGAAAGACCACGTTCTTGTCGCAGCCGTCCTGATCCACCTCCAGGGCAAGGCCCGCCAGGGTGGCGGCGTGGCCGTCGTGACCGCACTTGTGGGCGACGCCGGGGACCGTGGAGGCGTAGGGCAGATCGGGGCGGTCCTCCTCGATGGGCAGGGCGTCGAAGTCGGCCCGGAAGGCGGTGGTGCCCCGGGGGGAGGGGGCCCGGTAGAGGGCGTAGAACCAGCGGCCCTGGTCCACGATCTCCAAATTCCGGGTGTGCTCCCGCAGGAAGTCCATCAGATGGCCCCGGGTCCAGCTCTCCTCCATGGACAGCTCCGGGTGCCGGTGGAGGTCGTGGCGCAGGGTCAGGATCTTTTCCAGATTTTCCTTTTTCATGACGTCTCCTTTCTCCTCCGCCCCGGCATGGGACGGAGAAACGCGCAGGACCCGGTCCGCGCGGCGGGCGCGGACCGGGTCCAGAATGGTTCCAGGGCTCTGCGGGGCTTACTCCCCCACCACCTGGGCCTTGATGAGGTTGGTGCTGCCGCTCAGGCCGATGGGCACGCCGGCGGTGATGACCACGGTGTCGCCGCACTTCACGGCGCCCTCCTTCCGGGCCACGTCCACGGTCATGGAGAAGAGGCGGTCGGTGGAGTCCACCTCGCCGGTGAGGTAGGAGTGGACGCCCCAGCAGATGGCCAGATGGCGGCGGGTCTGCTCGCTCTGGCACACGGCGATGATGGGGCAGGCGGGACGGAAGCGGGAGATGACCTTGGCGGTGTGGCCGGACTTGGTGGCGGCCAGGATGGCGGTGGCGCCCAGGTCCATGGCGGTGAGGCAGCAGGAGTGGGTGATGGCGTCGTTGATGGTGGAGACGCCGGGGGTGAGGGCGTTCTCCCGGAAGCGGCCCCAGTAGTCGATGGCGCCTTCGGCGGCCACGGCGGTGTCCACCATGGTCTTGAGGGCCTCCGCGGGGTACTTGCCGGAGGCGGTCTCGCCGGAGAGCATCACGCAGGAGGTGCCGTCAAAGACGGCGTTGGCCACGTCGGAGACCTCGGCGCGGGTGGGCCGGGGGTTGCGCATCATGGAGTCCAGCATCTGGGTGGCGGTGATGACCGGCTTGCCCTGGCGGATGGTGGCCTTGATCATCTTCTTCTGGATGATGGGCACCTCATGGGCGGGGATCTCCACGCCCAGGTCGCCCCGGGCCACCATGATGCCGTCGGAAACATTGAGGATCTCCTCCAGGTTGTCCACGCCCTCCCGGTTCTCGATCTTGGCGATGATGCGGATGTGCTCCCCGCCGAACTCCTTCAGGCAGGTCCGGATGTCCTCCACGTCGCCGGCCTTCCGGACGAAGGAGGCGGCCACAAAGTCAAAGTCGTGCTCGGCGGCAAACTTCAGGTCCTCCTGGTCCTTCTCGGTGAGGGAGGGCAGCTGGATGTGCACATCGGGGATGTTGATGGACTTGTTGTTGGAGAGGGGGCCGCCGTTCTCCACCTCGCAGAGGATCCTATGGCCGTCCACCTGCTCCACCTTCAGCTCGATGAGGCCGTCGTCCACCAGGATGCGGCAGCCGGGCCCCACCTCCTTGTGGAGGTTCTGGTAGGTCACGGAGACCTGGGTGGCGTCGCCCACCACCTCTTCTGTATCCAGGGTGAACTTGCCGCCCTTCTCCAGGGTCACAGGGCCGTTGGCAAAGGTCTTGATGCGGATCTCGGGACCCTTGGTGTCCAGCATGGTGGCCACGGGGTAGCCCAGGGTGTCCCGCACGTGCTTGAGCATATTCAACCGGGCCAGCTGCTCCTCATGGCTGCCGTGGGAGAAGTTGAACCGGGCGCAGTTCATGCCGCCCAGGATGAGGGCCTTGAGCATCTCCTCATTGTCCACAGCGGGACCCAGGGTGCAGATGATCTTCGTCTTTCTCATTGGGAATACCTCCTAATAGGTATCTGTTGATATTACGTATGAAAGCCTACGGGCTTATCATACTACATCTTTGCGCATTTTGGAAGTAAAATTTTTTAGAAATCTGCAAAAATCCGCTCCACTGCTTTCGTGAAAAATGACCGGAGGGCCGGAGCGAAAACGCTCCGGCCCTCCGGTCATAAGGCCGCACTTTTGCATGCGGCGGATCAAAGAAAGGACGCATTCATGAAAAAGTCAAATCAAAGCGGTGTCACCCGCACGCAGGCCGTCAGCCGGTCTCCACGCCTTCGGCCTCCGTTTCACTCAGGACGGCCCGGCGGCGCCTCCGGCGAGGAGCATGCAGAGGATGGAGAGCAGCAGCAGCGCCGCCAGCAGGAGGTTTCGTCTCAAGGTCGTCCTTCCTTTCCAGAAAAGATGGCTCGGTCCGTTGTCAGCCCGCCGCGTCTATGGCAGCGGCGAAGCAGCTCAGGTCCTTCTGGGCGTCATTGAGTTTCGCGTATCGCCCCATGAGGGTAATAGATACGCTGTCCTTTACGTTCACCGCCTCCTGGAACGTGAGGGTGTTGGCCCGGAGGGCGGCACTGTAATAATCAAATCCGCTGAACACCGTCGTACTGACGGCAAGCTCGGGGAACGCATATTTGTCCAGGTAATGGTGGGAGGGGGAGGGGAGCTGGCCGATCTGCCGCAGATAGCCCTTGATCTGGTCCAGCATGTCAGCGGCCTCCGCACCGGGGAGGTCGGACGCATCCACCAGGACCTGGCCCACCTCCGCCGCCTTCCAGTAGAGGGCGTAGGCCTGGTCCAGATAGGTCTGCATCTCCTGGAGCTGGGCCTGGGTGGCGGGGGTGTCGATGCTGATAAGTTCATCCTGATAGTGAGGGACCCCTGCCAGCTCGGGCACCCAGGTCACCACCTTGCCCATCCGCTCGCCCACGGACCGGAGGGGGAGATAGAGGGTGTCGTCCACAAAGAAGGGATAGAGGGCAGTTCCGCCGCTGGCAAAGGTCCAGGGCGACCCGTCCACCGTTACAGTGAATTGACTGAGCAGCTGGACGTCGGCCCCCGATTCAAAATAGCGGTCCAGCACGGCGAAATCCGCCTCGTTTGACGGCACTGTGCTGTTTGGCCCCGGAATCGACGCCTCCTGTCCTGTGGTAAAAGCGGCCTTTCCGGCGGCCCGGTCCACCGAAAGCGTACAGCCCAGCCACTTGGCGGCGGTGTTGGCGGGCATGTAGACGGTCCCGTTGTAAGAAAACAGGTATGTTGTTTTACCCTCCGCATTTGCAAACTTGGCTTCCTGGCCATCCACATAAATATTTTGCATATAGGCCGTGACATGGGCGGCAGGCGCGGCGGCGGAGGCCGCCGCCATCGAGCCCAGCAGGGCCGCGCAGAGCAGGACTAAAGCGGACAATGCACCGATACGCAGTTTCTTCATGTTTGACATCTCCTT
>DXDV01000159.1 GCA_019115345.1 Candidatus Intestinimonas stercorigallinarum
GCGTAGCCGCTAGTGCGGCGATGGGCTCCATGAGGCCCTCGGCGTGGAAGCGCCGCTTTTCCCGGTCCGGGAGGCAGCCCTTGCAGTTTTTCAGGGCGCAGGTCATCCGGGTCTGGCAGTGGCCCTTGAGCACCGGCAGGTCGATGAGCAGATCGGCGTCCAGGGCCCGGCAGCAGATCTCCATGGGCCGCAGGGGGGTGTCCACCGTCCGGGTCCTGTCCTTCTTGAGGTCGCAGAGGGGGACGCCGTACTGCTCCCCCACCCTGTCGTAGCCGCACACCCGGAAGCCCCGGTCGGTGCGGTCCCCCACCCAGGCCCCCTCGATGATGCTGATGTTCCGGAAGCCGTGGCCCTGCAGGTACTCGATGGCCCCGGAGAGCACGCCGGGGTGGGTGGTGGCGCCGCTCTCCGGCGGCGCGGCCACCACCAGGTTGGGCTTGAGGGCGATGGAGGCCGTCCGGGGCACCATGTCCTCCACATGGGCGGCCTCCATCAGAGCCATGGTCATGGCGTGGGCGTCGCTGCCGAAGATCTCGTAGATCGTTCCCATCTTATCTCCTTTCTGACGCCGCCGGGCGCAAGGCCTCCGGCCCGCCCTGGGGCGGACCGGAGGCCTTGCGTCACAGCGTCATCCGGCGGCAGAGGCCGTCAGATCCATTCTATCCGTTTTTTCCGCTCCGTCAAGAGAGAGGCTCACCGCCGGAGGAGGGCCACCGCCACGTCGTTGACGTTGGTGCCGGTGGCGCCGGTGATGACCAGGCCGTCCACGGCCCGGAGGGCGTGGTAGGCGTCGTTCTCCCGGAGGACGGAGAAGACGTCCAGGTCCTTCGCCTTCAGGGCGTCCAGGGTCTCGCCGTCCACATAGCCGCCGGCGGCGTCGGTGGGGCCGTCGGTGCCGTCGCTGCCCACGGAGAAGACAGCGGCGCCGGTCAGGCCGGCGATGCCGGGGGCGGCGGCCAAGGCCAGCTCCTGGTTGCGGCCGCCCATGCCCTTGCCGGTGAGACGGACCACCGTCTCGCCGCCGGCGATGTAGGCCAGGCTCCGGCCGTCGCCGGCGTGGGTCTTGAGGACGGCGGCCAGGAAGCTCCCCGCCTCCCGGGCCTCGCAGGCGAGCTGGTCGGTGAGGAGGACGGGCTCATAGCCCAGGGCGGCGCACTGGGCCGCCGCCGCCGCGCACAGCTCCCGGACGCTGCCGGTGATCTGGGTGGTGACGTTGTCCAGCCGGTGGGGGAGCTCCCGCTCCAGCAGCCCCCGGGCCTGCTCCGAAAGGGTGAGGCCGTATTTCTCCGCGATGGCCGCGGCCTGCTCCGCCGTGGACAGGTCCGGGTAGGCGGGGCCGCTGGCGATCATGTCCAGGGGGTCCCCCAGGATGTCGCTGAGGACGATGCTGAATACCCGGGCGGGGGCGCAGGCCTGGGCGAACTGGCCGCCCTTGACGGCGGAGAGCCGCTTGCGGACGGTGTTCATCTCCACGATGTCGGCGCCGCAGGAGAGGAGCTGCCGGGTGACGTCCTGGAGCTCCTCGCCGGAGACCAGGGGCTTCTCAAAGAGGGCGCTGCCGCCGCCGGAGAGGAGGAAGAGGACGCTGTCCGCCGGGGTGAGCCCGGCCACCAGGTCCAGGGCCTCCTGGGTGGCGGAGAAGCTGTTCTCGTCGGGGACGGGGTGGCCCGCCTCCCGGCAGACCACGCCGGGGATCTCCCCCATGACGTGGCCGTATTTGGTGATGACGATGCCGCCGTCCACCCGGCCCAGCACGTCCACCGCCGCCCGGGCCATCTGCCAGGCCGCCTTGCCGGCGGAGACCAGGAGGGTCCTGCCGCCGCCGGGCTGGAAGGTCTTCAGGGCGCTGGCCACGGCCTGGTCGGGCAGCACTGCCCGGATGCTGGAGGAGATGATCTGGTCGGCGTCTTTCCGTAATGCTTGGTCCATCTCTGACACCTCGTTGCGCACTGGGGCGGCTCACCGCACCAGGCAGGGTTTTTTGTGGTCGTAGGTCCAGCCGGGGATGAGGTACTGCATGGCCGCGGCGTCGTTGCGGTCGTGGCTGGGCAGGCGCTGATAGAGGGCGTTGGCCGCCATGACCCGGTCCATGTTCAGATGCACGCCCAGGCCGGGCCCCTCGGGCACCTGGAGCTTGCCGCCCACGATCTGCGGGGCGTCCTCCAGCAGGTTCTGGCCGTCCTGCCAGATCCAGTGGGTGTCCAGGGGGGCGGGCTCCCCCACCGCCGCCGCGCCCACCTGGGCGAAGGCGGCCAGGGTGATGTCGAAGTGGTTGTTGGAGTGGATGCCCCAGGTGAGGCCCCAGCTGCTGAGCAGCTGGCTCATGCGCACCGTCCCGTCAAAGCCCCAGAAGTGGGGGTCGGCCAGGATGATGTCGCAGGCGTTGAGGCTGACGGTGTGGTAGAACTGCCGCCAGTCGGTGGCGATCATGTTGGTGGCCACCTGGAACTGGGTGGCGTTTTTGAACTCCCGCATGATCTCCCGGCCGGAGTAGCCGTTCTCCGGGCCGCAGGGGTCCTCCACATAGGTGATGACGTCGTGCATGTCCCGGCACAGCTCCACCGCCTCTTTGAGGCTCCAGGCGCCGTTGGGGTCGATGTTGACCCGGGCGTCGGGGAAGCGCTTCTTGATGGCCCGGAGGGCCTCCATCTCCTCGCTGCCCCGGAGGACGCCGCCCTTGAGCTTGAAGTTGCCCACGCCGTACTTCTCATAGACGGCCTGGGCCTCCTCCACGATCCGCTCCGGGGTGAGGATCTCCTCCCGGCGCAGCCGGAACCAGGGGTCGGCGCTGCCGCTCTCGTCCAGGTACTGCATCTCCCCGGCGGGGACCTTGTTTTTGTCGGAGACGTAGAAGAGGTAGCCCAGCACCTCCACCTCGGTCCGCTGCCGGCCCTCGCCCAGGAGCTGGCACATGGGCACCCCCAGGTGCTGGCCCATCAGGTCCAGCAGGGCGCACTCGATGGCCCACTCGCTCTTGACCACGAACTTGAGCTTGGCGATGTCCAGGGTCTGGATGCCCTCGCCGCCGGCCTCGGCGGCGGCGGGGTCAGTGATCTTGTGGATGCTCTGGAGGATCTCCCGGTAGCAGGCCACCGGCCGGCCCTCCACCAGGGGACGGACGGCGTTGAGGCTCTCCCAGGTGTAGTCCCCGCCGTGGATCTCGCCGATGCCGGTGTGCCCGGCGCTGTCCTTCAGGAGCACCAGGTTGCGGGTGAAGCAGGGTCCATGGGCCCCGCTGAGGGTCATGAGCATGCTGTCATAGCCGGCCACCGGGATGACCTGCATGCTGGTAATGATGGGGCTGTCCATCTTCGTCACCTCCAAAGGGCCTTCAGCGCACCATGCAGGGGCGCTTGTTGTCGAACTTCCAGCCGGGGATCAGGTACTGCATGCCCACGGAGTCGTCCCGGGCGCCCTTGCCGGAGCAGTGGTCCAGGTAGAGCTGGTGGGCCTTCCTGACCTGGTCCCGGTCCACCTCGATGCCCAGGCCGCCCTTCTTGGGCAGGTCGATGCAGCCGTCCACGATCTGCATGGGCTCCTTGGTGAGCCGCTCCCGGCCCTCCTGCCAGATCCAGTGGGTGTCGATGCCGTTCATCT
>DXDV01000160.1 GCA_019115345.1 Candidatus Intestinimonas stercorigallinarum
GTATTTTGGAGGAAATAACGGGAATCGTCAGGGAAATGGAGCGCTGTTTTCATAAAATCTTCATCCTTCTTTGCCGCCGGCGGAGCAACCAGTAGGAAAGTGGGCCGGGACGGTGCGTGAGAGGTCCCATAAAAAGCTGCGCGGATTTTCCTTTTGGAAAATCCGCGCAGCTCTTCACCCATGGCCTCTTTCAATCATCCATCATTTTTGGCAGGGGAGGGAGAGCCTTTGCCGCAGGGCGTCAGGTGTGTCCAAAATCTCGGCAGCGCCGTGCTCCAGCAGAAAGTCCCGGCTGCGGAAACCCCAGGATACCGACAGGCAGGGAAGACCTGCGTTGGCCGCCGTCTGGATGTCCACGTCGGAGTCCCCCACATAGACGCACCGTTCCACCGGGACGCCCAATTCGGCAATGCACAAGTCCACCAGATCCCGGGCGGGCTTTTTCCGCATGCCCGGACGCTCACCAATGGCGGCAGGGAGGAGGTCCCCAAAGTGCTTTCGGCAGAGCCCCTTTACCGCGCCGTCAAATTTATTGGATACCACTGCTGCTTTACAGCCGTTGTCGCGCAATGCTTCAAGCAGGGCCAGGATACCTGGATAAGGGGCGGTCTGATCCTCCATGTGCTCCAGATAGTCTCCCTTGAACCAGTCCAGGCAATCCAGGATCAGCCTCTCGTCCGTGCCGGCCGGCACAGCCCGGCGGATGAGCTTTTCCACGCCGTTGCCCACGAACTGCCGGACCTCCTCCAGAGAACGCCGGGGCAGTCCGAAGTGGCTCAGCGCACGGTTGGTGCTGGCCGCCAAGTCACCCAGGGTATCCAGCAGCGTACCGTCCAAGTCAAAGATCACCGCGTCATAACACATCATGCTTCCATGTTCTCCTTTGCTGTGGCCCTGAAACCGGCGGGCGCATAGGATGGTACATCGACGAGAAAGGGTGAAGTACCATGACCCTGCCTGCGCTCCCATACGATCGGGAGGCCGCGCTCCGGTACGCCCACCGCTGGGCATACAGCCGAAATCCGGCCTATTATGATTACGAAAATTTAGGGGGAGATTGTACCAATTTTGCCTCCCAATGCCTCTATGCCGGTACCGGGGTGATGAACTTCACGCCCACCTTCGGCTGGTATTACATCGACGCCAATCGGAAGGCCCCGGCATGGACGGGAGTTCCTTACTTTTATAACTTCATCACTCGCAAGGAGGAGAGTCCGGGCCCCTTCGGGGTGGAGACCTCCCTGGAGGGGATCGAACCGGGGGATTTTGTTCAGCTCCGTTTTCGCGGGACGACCTTCAGCCACACGCCCATTGTGGTGGAGATGGGAGATCCGCCCACCCTGGAAAATACCCTGGTGGCCGCCCACAGCTACGATGCCGACTGGCGGCCGCTGAGCACCTATTTTGTAGAGGAACTCCGATATCTCCACATTTTGGGGGCCTATCCGCCGGACGGCGCGGCCCCGTCCGTGCCGCCGCTGCCCTGAGGAGTTTGGGCCTGCTTTTTGCGCCGGACCTTGGAAAGGGGGGTGGCGCTGGCCGCTATCCGCAGTTCGGCGCTGTCTACGTGGGTATATATTTGGGTGGTATTCAGGTTTTCGTGGCCCAAAACCTCCTGTAAGGTACGCACGTCCACGCCGTTTTGGAGCATCAGCGTGGCCGCTGTATGGCGGAGCTTGTGGCTGGAGTAGAGAGAGGCGTCCAGACCGGCCTTTTTCAGCCGCTGCTTGACCATGTAGTGGACGGCGTCGGTGGTCATCCGTGTGTGCCGCCGGGTCAGAAAGAGCGCGTTGCGGTCCACCGCCGCGCTCTGGCTCCGCTCCGCCAGCCAATCGTCCAGGGCAGCCCGGCAGGCGGCGTTGAGGAAGAGCATCCGCTCCTTATTGCCCTTGCCCAGCACCCGGAGCTGTTCTTCCCGTACATCGGTGAGATTAAGGCCCACAAGCTCTGAGATCCGCAGCCCACAGTTGAGAAACAGGGTCAGAATGCAGTAATCCCTGGCCCGGTTGGGCTCGTCCACGCTTTCCAGAAGCTGGATGCTCTCATCCAGACTCAGATACCGGGGCAGGGATTTCTTCAGCCGAGGGGCGTCCAGGTCCTGCATGGGATTTTCCGTCATGAGCTTGGCCTTGCTGGAGAGATACTTATAAAAGGATCGGATGGCGGCAATTTTTCTGGCCCGGGCTGATGGCTCCAGACCAAAGCCGGAAGAGGGGCTGTTGGCGTGCTTGACCCGGTCCCGGCTGAGATAGCTCATGTAGCTGTATACGTCGCTGAGGGTGACGGAGCGAGCCAGGTCCAGGTCGAGATCGTCAATGGTGATCTGGTCCAGCTCCGTGGTCCGGGGCACCAGGCCGCGCTCCAATTTGATATAGCGGAAGAAGTTGCGCAAATCTAAATAGTATTCATCTGCGGTTTTTTTAGAGTGTCCCTGGATGGTCTCATGGTAAACCAGGAAGTCCCGCAGCAGCTTGGGTGCGTCCAGTTTGTAGTCATTTCGGTCCATAGCCTCCCTCCAACTCAACAAAATTTTTATTTTGTTGAGTAGAGAATAGACCCCCCTTTCGGCAGACGGTCCAGGAGACATTTCTGTCTCCTGGGCCTTGTTGCTGTGTGTGGCAGTTTTCTTTTGTCATATTGTGAAATTGTCTTACGTCAAAACGGCGGCCAGAGCTTCCCGGATATTTTTCACCCGGATGAGCTGCAAGCCCTCCGGCTCCTGGAACCGGGCGCTGTTCCGGGCCGGGATCAGGCACTGGGTAAAGCCCAGCCGGCGCACTTCGCTCAGACGCTGGCCCAACGCGCTCACAGACCGCAGCTCGCCAGTCAGGCCCACTTCGCCGATGGCCGCCAGACCGCCCGGTACGCTCTTGTCCCGGAAGCTGGACGCCATAGCGATGATGGCGGCCAGATCGGCGGCAGGCTCGTCCAGGCTCAGGCCGCCGATGACGTTGAGATAGGCGTCGCAGCCGCTGACCATGAGTCCGCCCCGCTTCTCCAGCACCGCCAGGAGCAGCATGGCCCGGTTGTAATCAAAGCCATTGCTGGTGCGGCGGGCGTTGCCGTAGCCGCTGGGGGCCAGCAGGGCCTGGACCTCCGCCAGGATGGGCCGGACTCCCTCCATCACGCAGGTGACGCAAGTGCCCGGCGTATCCAGGGGCCGCCCGGCCAGCAGGGTTTCCGAGGGGTTGGGCACCTGGGTGAGGCCGCTGTCGGCCATCTCAAAAACGCCGATCTCATTGGTAGCACCAAAACGATTTTTCGCCGCGCGGAGAATGCGGTAAGACATGTGGGGCTCCCCCTCAAAGTAGAGCACGCAGTCCACCATGTGCTCAAGCACCTTGGGACCGGCGATGGAGCCCTCTTTGTTTACATGCCCGATGACAAAGACGGTGATCCCCTGCCCTTTTGCCAGCTGCATAAGGGCCATGGTGCACTCCTTCACCTGGGCTACGCTGCCCGGCGCGCTGGCGTTCTCCCCGTGGTACATGGTCTGAATGGAATCTACGATGAGCACGTCGGGCCGCAGCTCCGCCACCGACTCCAAAATTTCCTCCAAATCGGTCTCAGCCAGCAGGTAGAGCTCCTCACTCTGCACTCCCAGCCGGTCGGCGCGCAGCTTGATCTGGCGCTCCGACTCCTCACCGGAGACGTAGAGCACCTTGGAGCTCTGGCACAGACTCTCGCAGATTTGGAGCATAAGGGTGGACTTGCCGATACCGGGGGCGCCGCCCACCAGCACCAAAGAGCCCTGGACCGCGCCCCCGCCCAGCACCCGGTCCAGTTCGCTCAAACCGGTCTGGAAGCGGAGCTCGTTGGTGGTCTCCACCTCCCGGAGCGCCTTGGGACGGTTGAGGGGGCCCACTCGGACCGCGCTCCTGGATTGGGCGGAAGCGGAGCGCTTCTTGGGCTCCGCCGGCCGCTCCACCACTGTATTCCAGCTGCCGCAGGCGGGACACTTCCCCACCCACTTTGGGGTCTCATTTCCACATTCCGTACAGTAAAAGACGGTTTTTGCCTTCAAATGGTTCACTTCCCTTCTAGTTTCCTTCCGCAGGGACGGGTGACAACAGGGCGCTGGCCAGCGCGGCCGCCAGCTTGGTCTGGTACCCGGCGGTGCGCAGCAGGGCCTCCTCCTCCGGGTTGGACAGAAACCCACACTCCACCAAGATGGCGGGACAGGTGACGTGGTCCATCAGGTAGACCGGGCCGGGCAGCTTGGCCGCCTGCCGGGTGTTTTCAGGAGACAGCGCCCGGCGCAAAATTTCTTGGGTGTGCTCCGCCAGCGGGCGGCTGTGTTCCTGGTCGGTGTAAAAAACCTGTGCGCCTCGGTAGCGTGCTCCACCGGCGCCGGTATACATGTTTTGATGGATGCTCACCAGCAGGGCGTTGGGGACGGCCTCCACCTGTTCCACCCGGTTGCGCAGGTCGGAAGCCTTCTTTTCCCGGAGGGTGACCGCCTCCGGGTCATGGAGGGAGATGTCCTCCGTGCGCAGCAGCACCGTATCAGCGCCATAGAAGGCAAGGATGGCATCCAGCCGCAGCGCCACCTTCAGGTTGATGTCGCTCTCCACCGTCCCTGCGGAGGACACCGCTCCCCCGTCCTCCCCGCCGTGTCCGGCATCGATGACAACCGTCACCCCACGGAGCTGGAACGGACCGGCCAGGACGGGGACGGCCTCCTCCCTGCCCCACCCGTGCAGCGCGGCCGCGGCGGCGATCAACACCGCGGCGGCCACGGAAAGGGCGTATCTTCTCTTCCAAAGCCGGATGTTGCGTGTTTTCATACGCATACCCCCCTTCCGGCAGTTTATGCCGACGGGAGGGCGGGTATGTTCAGACGGGCTGGACCGCAGAGGCTGTCCGCTTGCCCAGAATCCGTTTGATGGTCAGCAGGTAGACCAGCACCGACACGGCTGCACCGCCGAAATCGGCGATGGGTCCGGAATAGAATACTGCCTGCGCGCCGAAAAAAGCGGGCAGCATGAACAGGCTGACGAAATAGAGGCCCTTGCGCCAAAAGGACAGCGGCAGAGAAGCCCGTACCACACCCATACCGGTGAAGCCGTCCACAATGGCATACTGAAGCCCCATGGGGATGATTCCCAGGGTGAAGATCCGGATCGCCTGAGAGGCCATGGCAACGTAGGCGGGGTCCCGGGTAAAGATGAGGACGAAGGATTGGGGGATGAACTGGGCCAGGAGGAAAAACAGCGTGGTGAAGGCCAGACACAACAGCGCAGTGCACTTTTGCGCCTCTATGACCCGGTCCGGCCGCCGGGCGCCGTAGTTGTAGCCCAGGATACTCTGGGTCCCGCCGGTGATCCCGCTCAGAGGCATGGTGATCATGAGCATAAAGCTCTGCATGATGGTGGCGCAGGTGACAAGCATGTCCCCCTCCCCTGCCCCGCCGTACCGTTGGAGAATGGCGTTCATGGCAATGATCATCATGTTGTCCATGGCGATGATGATAAAGGAGGTCAGGCCGACGGTGAGGATGGAACGGATCGTTTTCAGCCGGTAACCGCCGAAGGTGATGCGCACCGGCGGCCGCCGTCCAAAGAGGAAGAGCAGCACATAGACGCAGGAGGCGAGCTGGGAGAGCACTGTGGCCAGAGCCGCCCCCTCCACCCCCATGTCCAGCAGGAAGATGAACACGGGGTCCAGCACGATGTTGAGCACCGCGCCCAAGAGTACAGAACCCATGGCGGTGTTGGCAAAGCCCTGACAGACGATAAATTGGTTGAGTCCTGAGGACATCAGGGCAAAGACGGTGCCCATGAGATAAATGGTAATGTAGGCGTCGGCGTAGGGAAAGGTGACGGAGCTGGCTCCAAACCACATGAGGAGCTGGCGGCGGATGAGCAGGGTGACCACTGTCAGGACGGCCGACAGAGCCAGCAGCATCAAAAAGCAGTTGGCCAAGATGCGCTCTGCCGCATCTCGATTTCCCTCCCCCAGACGAATGCTCATCAGCGGCGCGCCGCCTACCCCCACCAGGAAGGCAAAGGCGCCCACCAGGGTCACGATGGGGCCGCAGATCCCTACGCCGGCGAGGGCGGTGTCACCGATTTCCGGGATATTGCCGATGTACATGCGGTCTACAATGCTGTAAAACACGCTGACAAACTGTGCCAGCATAGAGGGCAGAGCCACCCGCAGCACCAGGGGACGGATGGGATCTCTGCCCAAGTCATTTTCACGCTTCAAACTTCTCTCTCCTATATGGCGTTTCCCCGGCGGTCTGCCGGTGAGGACCTGCGGCGCGGCGGTCCCGCAGACATCCGGGCATCATTATACCACAGGGACTGGAAGAAAGTAAACAGGCCCCATCGGAGGCGGCGGCGCATAGGATGATGTGGCGGAACTTCCCGCCCAGAGAAGCATTGACAAATTCCAGCGAGGAGGATCATCCCGTGTATCCTGAACATGGAACTGAACCCACCGCATGCGCGGACACCTGCGGTACCATGCCGTCCTGCGCGCCTTTGGCGGTGCCTTACGTGCCGTTCCAGCAGAGCGGCGCAAAGCGATATGAGCAGATGGAAGCTCTGAGCAACGGCACCCTTTATCCTGGGCTGAACCTGCCCTTCCGGGCCAAGGCCACAGCCGCCGATGTGGCCGAAACACCCCTTACACAGCTCCAGGCACTGGAGTTCGTGGTCCAGGAGCTGGCACTCTACCTGGACACCCACCCCTCCGACGGGGAGGCGTTCTCTCTGTTCCAAAAATACACCGCCATGGAACAGGAGGCCAGAGCTGCTTACGCCGCGGCCAATGGACCCGTGATGCGCAGTGACGCGGCGGCAGGCAAGACTTACACCTGGCCCATGGACCCCTGGCCCTGGCACGGCAGCAATGGAGGGAGCGTCTGAAATGTTTTCCTATGAGAAGAAGCTGCAATACCCTGTACGGATCAAAACCCCAAACCCCAAGCTGGCATCCTTCATCATCAGCCAGTACGGCGGGCCGGACGGAGAGCTGGGCGCCTCCCTGCGGTACCTGAGCCAGCGCTACGCCATGCCCTATCCGGAGCTCAAGGCTCTCCTCACCGACATTGGCACCGAAGAGCTGGGACATCTGGAGATGATCGGCGCCATCGTCCATCAGCTCACCCGGAATCTCACCGACGAAGAGGTTCAGAACTCCCCTGCCTTCGCCCCCTATTTTGTGGATCATACCACCGGGGTCTACCCTACCGCCGCCTCCGGCTTCCCCTGGAGCGCCGCCGGCATCGGCGTCAAGGGCGACGTCATCTGTGACCTCACCGAGGATATGGCGGCCGAACAGAAGGCCCGGGTCACCTATGACAATATCCTCCGCCTCAGCGATGATCCGGATGTCAACGACGTCATCCGCTTCCTACGGGAGCGGGAGATTGTCCACTTCCAGCGCTTTGGCGAGGCAGTGCGGCTGGCCAAGGAGAAAATGGACCAGAAAAACGTCTACTTCACCAATCCGGCCTTCGACCGGTAGCCGGTCAAAGGGAAAGAGCCGGTGGTCCCCCTTGTGGGGCCACCGGCTCACAGCTTGTCGAAAAACCTCCATGAGACGGCAAATGTGCCGCAGAGAGGCGCAGGGGAGCTCGAGGGGGCGGCAGCCCGCCTCGAATGGGATCGCATCCCCCGCAGCCCTTGCAGAGCAAGGGTTGCGGCGAGCAAAGGAGGACTTTTCCGCCCTGGACAGGGTGGAAAAGTAACGGGATGCATGTCAAAACAATGGGATCATGGGTTGCAGAGACCGCAGGGACTGTATCCCTGGTCCAGCAGGTCCTGCCGGTCCCCCAAATAGTCCTGCCGGTTGGCGGGAGACATTTCCGCCGCGCCGGAACAGGTGGGCAGGTGAAACTTTTTGGATTTGGTGTTGAGCACATAGTCCGTGCCGGCCTCTGTGCCGGAGGAATTCTGGTCCTCCCCTTCCAGGCGGCTCTCTCCGGTGGCATAGTCAATGATCACGCCGGGCTGGACGTTATAGGCGTAGACGCAGAAGGTGATGCCCTCCCCGCCGTCCTCCACGCTGAGCCCCTCCATCAGCACGCCCCGGGCCACCAGTTCCTCCCCCTCAAAGAAAGGCGTTACCCGGTAGAGCACATGGTTTTCCGTCTCCTTGACGTAGTCGGCCACCAGATTTTCAAAGGGGAGCATGCCCTCCACATTTAAGTACCGTGTGCCGGTGATAAGATTTTCCTCGTTGGCATTCTCTCCGGTGAGCTGAAAACCGATGAGATGGCAACGGTTGTAAAGGTATTTCCCATCCACAATGTCGTATTTCACGGTCTGCCAGCCGGAGGGCTTTACCTGCCCGATGCTGCCCCGGTCCTCGGTGGGCATCAGATCCACCCCTACGTTTGCCCAGGCAGCGCCGCAACGCCCCAGGGCATCCAGAGGGCTGTATGTCTCATAGGAGGCAGTGGTCTGGTCCTCATCGGTAAAGAAGGGCTGGTTGCCGTTGACGGCTACATAGGGCTCCCCGCTGTATGCGGGCAGCTCATCCAGGGAATAAACCGGTGATTGTGTGGAAGGCGAAAGACCTTCACAGCCGCTGAGGAGGAGGGAACACAGAAGCGCAAATGTCAGCAGAAGAACTCGGGACCGTTTCATCGCTCGTAGACCTCTTTCGTAATGGTTTCATGGGAATGCCCGGCAAAGTCCAGACTGGCACTCAGGTGGAATGCCTGGTCCAGCGCGAGATCCAGCCGCTGATCGGCGGGGTAGACCCGGTCCCAGCGGTAGAGCACGAGCCTCTCGATGCGGTCCAGGCTGGGAGACAGAGGCGGGAACTCCACAAAACAGAGCTCCCCCTCCCCTGCTTCCCGCAAAGGCTCCTCTGAGACCTGGAGCACAGCCTCGGCCTCGGTGAATTGCCGGGCGGAATAGGGGGTCATGCGGATGGGCTGCCCCTGGGCCATGCGCAGAATGTCGGCGCGCACCGTCCGGTCCAGGCTCTGCCGGCGCTGGTGGAAGGCCATGCCGTTTCTCTTGTCGACGCACAGGAGCACGATCATGTGCAGTTTCCCTCCAGCATGCGCAAAAGCTCCTCCTCGGTGAGCACAGGGATGCCCAGCTCCGCAGCCTTTTGCAGCTTTGAGCCGGCGGCCTCCCCCGCCACCACATAGCTGGTCTTTTTGGACACCGAGCTGGACACCTTGCCCCCCTGGGCCTCGATGCGCTCAGTGGCCTCCTTCCGGCCCAGGTGCTCCAGGGTCCCGGTGAGGACAAAGGTCCTCCCCGCCAGGGCCTCCCCCACCGGTGCTTCCGTACTCTGGAAGGAGACGCCGGCGGTCCGGAGGGTCTCGATGAGGTGGAGACTCTGGGGATTCTGGAACCAGTCCAGCAGGCTTTGGGCGGTAATGGCGCCGATGTCGGGGATGGCGGTAAGGGTCTCGGCGTCGGCCGCCATGAGGGCGTCCAGGGTGCCAAAATGGGCAGAGAGCACCTTTCCAGCCTTCTGCCCCACCTGCCGGATGCCGAAGGCAAAGAGGAGCCGCCCCAGACCGGCAGATTTGGACTTCTCAATGGCGGCGATCAGGTTTTCGGCGCTCTTTTTGCCCATGCGCTCCAGCTGCTGCACATCCTCCACCTTCAGGTGGTAGAGGTCGCCAGGGCCCTTCACCAGCCCCGCTCCCACCAGAGCCTCCACTACAGCGGGGCCGAGGTGCTCGATATCCATGGCATCCCGGCTGGCGAAGTGCACCAGATGGCGCAGCCTCTGGGCGGGACACTCCGCACCGGTGCAGCGAATGTGGGCGCCGTCCTCGTCCCGCGCCACCGGCGCTCCACAGACAGGGCATGTGGCGGGCAGGAAATAAGGTTCGGTCCCCTCAGGGCGTTTCTCCTTGAGCACCGTGACGATCTCCGGGATGATCTCCCCCGCCTTCTGGACCAGCACTGTGTCGCCAACGCGGATATCCTTTTCGGAGATAAAATCCTGGTTGTGCAGGGTGGCGTTGGTGACGGTGGTGCCTGCAAGGCGAACCGGCTTTATAATTGCCTTAGGCGTAAGCACCCCGGTCCGGCCAACCTGGACCACAATGTCCTCCACCACGCTCTCCTTCTGCTCCGGAGGATACTTGAAGGCGGCGGCCCAGCGGGGAAATTTCGCGGTGGAACCCAGTTGCTCTCGGTCCGACAAGTTGTTTAACTTTACAACTGCGCCATCAATATCAAAGGGGTAATCCTCCCGCTCTTCCCCCATTCTCTGGATGATGGCGCCCGCTTCGGCCATATCCTTACAGGTCTCGTGGGGGATGACCTTGAAGCGCTGGCTGGCCAGATAGTCCAAAGACTCGCCGTGGGTGGCAAAGCTCCGCCCCTCCGCCCACTGGACGTTGAAGACCCGGATGTCCAACCGGCGCTGAGCCGCGATTTTGGGGTCGTGCTGGCGCAGAGAGCCGGCAGCGGCGTTCCGAGGGTTGGCAAAGAGGGGCTTTCCCTGGAGCTCAGCCTCGGCGTTCAGGTCCTCAAAGACCTGCCGGGGCATAAAGACCTCTCCCCGGACGATGAGGGAGGGCAGCGCCTCCGGAAGACGCAGTGGGATGGAGCGGACGGTTTTGAGGTTCTCCGTCACATCCTCCCCCACCTGACCGTCGCCCCGGGTAGCGCCCCGGACAAAGACGCCGTTTTCATATTCCAGGGCTACCGACAGACCGTCCACCTTGGGCTCTACGTCATACTCCACTCCGCCGGGCAGGGCCTCGGCCACCCGCTGGCCGAATTCCTCCAGCTCGGTGAAGGAAAAGACGTCCTGAAGGCTCTCCAGGGGCACCCGGTGGACCACCTCGGCAAAGCCGTCGGCCACCTTTCCTCCCACTCGCTGGGTGGGCGAGTCGGGACTGGCCAGCTCCGGGTGAGCGGCCTCCAGCTCTTCCAGGCGGCGGAGCTTGCGGTCGAAGTCGAAGTCGCTCATGGAGGCGTTGTCCAGCACGTAGTATTCATAGTTGGCCTGCTCCAGCTCACGGCGCAGGTCCAGGATCTCTTGGATCTCGTCCACGAAAGGATCACACCTTTACACATATAAATTTTCCGGTGAGACTGGGGATGATCGCGCGCAGGAGCCGGTACAGGAGGTAGCCGGCGGCGGCGCCCACCGTGTTGAGGATCAAATCGTCCAGGTCGGTGCCCCGGTCGATGAAAAGTTGGATGGTCTCGATGCCCAGAGAGGAGAGGAACCCCACCAGCGTGGAGCGCCACAGGTTTCCCCTGCGCCAAAGCAGAGCGGGAAAAAATCCAAGCGGCAGGAACATACCGATATT
>DXDV01000161.1 GCA_019115345.1 Candidatus Intestinimonas stercorigallinarum
GCCACCGCCCAGCTCCGGGGGTTGCCGAACCACTCGCTGGTGGCGTTGCCGCCGGCCATGTACCGCACCGCAGTGGGGTAGAGGGACAGGCCGATGGTGAAGATCACCGTGCCGGTGACCAGGGGTGGGAAGAGGGGGCGGATCCACTTCACAAAGATGCCGAAGAGGATGGCCACACAGCCGCCCACGATCTCAGCACCCAGAATGGTGGCCAGATCAAACTCTCCGCCGATGGCCTGGAGGGTGGGGATGTACGCAAAGCTGATGCCCATGATGACCGGCAGCCGGGAGCCGATGCGCCCAAAAATCGGGAAGAGCTGCAGCAGAGTGGCCACCGCCGTCAGGATCAGAGAGACCTGGATCATCAAGGTCCGCTCCTCGGCGGTGAGGCCGCAGGTATCCGCCACCAGAATGGCGGGAGTGATGATGCCTACCACGGCGGCCACCACATGCTGGAATCCCAGAGGGATCATCTGACCAGCGGAAGGGATCCCCTCAAATTGAAATACGCTTCCGCCTCGTTCCTTTCCCACGATTCGACACCTCACAAAAAGTTTTTTTTGCTTAATTTTTTTCATCGCAGACACATCATACTACCGGTCCCACCAAATTGCAAGCCGTTTTTTCCAGTTGGCCTCCAATTTTTTGGGCCCATTTTTGTGGATTTTGCTCATCCCATCCCCTGCTTCCCCGCCGTTTCCACAGGTGCTCCCCTCCCTTTTTTCCTCATTTATTTCGTATGGAAATAATTTGTTTTATTTTTTTATTTAAATTAAAAAATTCATTACTTTTTCTCAAAAAATATTTGTTCTTTTGAGAGAATCATAAATTCGATATTATCAAATCTAAATTTGATATTTCCGAAACATCCCCTTGCCGTCAGGGCGCAAATTTGCTACACTCATCTCACCAAACCAGAATTTTTGTTAGCGTGGTGCCTGCGATGAATCGAGAACCCAAGCGCGTCCCCCCGCCCCGGCGGGCGGCGGCCGGACAGCTGGCGGCTCTGGGAGGGCTGCTGGCGGCGGTCTTTCTCCTCTCCTTCTGCCTGGGGCGGTATGGCGTGGCCCTGGACCAGGTGGCCCGCATCCTCCTCTACCGACTGGGGGCGGCCCTGGGGGCGCTGCTGGACCGGCTCCCCGGCGTGGAGCTGGGGCCCCTCTTCCCCCTGGAGCAGACCTGGACAGAGCAGATGGAGACGGTGGTGATCCAGATCCGGCTGCCCCGGATCGCCATGGCCTGCCTGGTGGGCTGCTGCCTCTCGGCGGCGGGGAGCACCTACCAGGGCATCTTCCAAAACCCCATGGCCTCCCCCGACATCTTAGGCGCCTCCTCCGGCGCGGCCTTCGGCGCCGCCCTGGCCATTTTGCTGGGGGGCGGCAGCCGGACGGTCACCCTGTCCGCCTTTTTCTTCTCCCTGCTCACCGTGGCCCTGGTCTACCTGCTGGGGTCCCGGGCGCCGGGAAAGCGGGTGCTCAACCTGGTGCTGGCCGGCATCATGGTGAGCTCCCTCTTCACCTCCGCCACCTCTTATATTAAATTGGTGGCCGATCCCTCCAACCAGCTCCCCGAGATCACCTACTGGCTCATGGGCTCCCTCTCGGCCACCCGGCTCTCCGACGTGGCCTACGTCGTCTTTCCCATGGCCCTGGGGCTCATTCCCCTGCTCCTCCTGCGCTGGCGCATCAACCTGCTCACCCTGGGGGACGAGGAGGCCAAGACCATGGGCATCCACACCAACCGCCTGCGGCTCATTCTGGCCCTGTGCGCCACCCTGGTCACCGCCGCCGCCATCTCGGTCTCCGGCATCATCGGCTGGGTGGGGCTGGTGGTCCCCCATCTGGGCCGGCGGCTGGTGGGCAACGACTACCGCGCCCTCATGCCCGCCTCCATGCTCTTCGGGGCCTCCTTCCTGCTGGTGGTGGACAACGTCTCCCGGAATCTGCTGGCCACCGAGATCCCCATCGGCATCCTCACCGCCTTCATCGGCGCTCCCTTCTTCCTCTATCTCATGATGCGGAAAGGAGGCTTCCGGTGATGCTGGACATCCGCGATCTGCGCTTTTCCTACGGCCGCCACCCGGTGCTCCAGGGGGTCTCCCTCCGCCTGGAGCAGGGGGAGCTGGTCTTTCTCCTGGGGGCCAACGGGGCGGGCAAGTCCACCCTCTTCCGCTGCGCCCTGGGGCTGCTCCCCGGCTACGAGGGGGAGATCTCCCTTCCCCTGGGGGAGGTGCGGCGGCTCTCCGCCCGGACCCTGGCCCGGGAGATCGCCTACATCCCCCAGAACCACCACCCCGCCTTCTCCTATCCGGTGCTGGACATGGTGGTGATGGGCACCCACCACCAGCTCTCCCCCTTCTCCAACCCCGGTCCCCGGGAGGAGGCCGTGGCCATGGAGGCCCTGGAGCAGGTGGGCATCGCCCATCTGGCCCAGCGGGACTTCCTGCGTCTCTCCGGCGGGGAGCAGCAGCTGGTGCTCATCGCCCGGGCCCTGGCCCAGCAGGCCAAGATCCTCCTCATGGACGAGCCCACCTCCAGCCTGGACTTCGGCAACCGGATCCGGGTGCTGGACCAGACGGCCGAGCTGGCCCGGCGGGGCTACGCCATCCTCCTCTCCTGCCACGACCCCCAGCTGGCCCTTCTCTACGCCCACCGGGCGGCCGCCCTCCACCAGGGCAAGATCCTGGCCGACGGCCCGCCGGGGGAGGTGCTGAACGAGGCCCTCCTGCACACCCTCTATCAGGTCCCCGTCCGCTTCACCCCCACCCAGTACGGCACCCTTCTCTCCCCCGTCCGGCAGCACCACTACCACTGGACGGAGGAGCGGGTGGCCTACATGGAGGCGGCGGCGGAGCGGTCCGACTTCTATGAGCGCATCGCCCAGGCGGTGGCCGACGCCGTCCCCGCCGACGCCGTGGTCTGCGACGCGGGCTGCGGCCTGGGCTTTGCCAGCCTGGCCCTGGCCCCCCGCTTCCGGCGGGTGGTGGCCGCCGACCGCTCCCCCGAGGCCCTGGCGGCGCTCCGGCGGCGGAACACCTTCCCCAACCTGGACATTCAGGCGGGGGACCTCTTTTCCCAGCCTCCGGCGGAGCCCTACGACGCCATGCTCTTCTGCTTCTTCGGCTCGGCGGAGGAGATCCTCCGCTGCGCCCGGCAGCAGTGCCGGGGGACGGTGGTGGCGGTAAAGCCCGCCTGGACCCGCCACCGCTTCTCCCGGTCGGCCGGCACCGACCGGCGCCACGGCGCCGGCGCGCTGGAGGACCTGCTCACCGCCGGGGGCATCCCCTACACCCGGCGGGAGCTGGATCTGCGGCTGGACCAGCCCCTCAGGAGCGTGGACGACGGGGTGCGCTTCTTCCGGCTTTACAGCCGGGACGCCGACCCCGCCGCCATCACCGAGGACTTCGTCCGCGCCCGGCTGGAGCCCCAGGAGGACCCGGACTACCCCTTCCGCCTGCCGGTGGAGCGGAAGGTGGTCGTCCTCACCTTTGACGCAAAGGATATCCCCCAGGAAATGAAAGGAGATTGAGATCATGAAAAAGTCCTTTGCACTGCTGCTCGCCCTCGCCCTGACCCTCTCCCTGTGCGCCTGCGGCGGCGGCACCGCCGCCACCCCCACCCCCACCGCCTCCGCCCCTGCGGAGACCCAGAGCGCGGAGACCACCGCCGCCGAGACCCGGATCTTCACCGACTCCGTGGGCCGGGAGGTGGAGCTCCCCGCCCAGATCGACAAGGTGGCCGTCTCCGGCCCCCTGGCCCAGATCGTCCTCTTCGCCCTGTGCCCGGACAAGCTGGTGGGCATCGCCAACGAGTGGGATGAGAGCGCCGAAGCCTATCTGGACACCGAGTACTACAACCTGCCCCTGCTGGGCCAGCTCTACGGCGGCAAGGGGGAACTGAACCTGGAGACCCTCCTCTCCTCCGGCGCCCAGGTGGTCATCGACGTGGGCGAGCCCAAGGACACCATCGTGGAGGAACTGGACGCCCTCCAGGAGCAGACCGGCGTCCCCTTCGTCCACATCACCGCCACCACCCAGACCACCGGCGACGCCTACCGCCTGCTGGGGGAGCTGGTGGGCATGGAGGACGAGGCTGAGGTCCTTGCTGCCTACTGCGAGGAGACCTACGCCCGGGCCGCCGGGATCGCCGACAGCGTGGAGAAGGTGGACCTCCTCTACATCACCGGCCCCGACGGTCAGAACGTCATCGCCCAGAGCTCCTACCACTCCGAGATCATCGACCTGCTCTCCAACAACCTGGCGGTGGTGGAGTCCCCCTCCTCCCGGGGCACCGGCAACGAGGTGGGCATGGAGCAGATCCTGCTCTGGGACCCCGACTACATCATCTTCTCCCCCGACAGCGTCTATGACAGCGTGGCCGGGGACCCCACCTGGGAGCAGCTCACCGCCATCTCCAGCGGAAACTACTACGAGACCCCTATGGGCCCCTACAACTGGATGGGCTTCCCCCCCTCCGTGCAGCGGTACCTGGGCATGATGTGGATGGCCGAGCTCCTCTACCCCGACGCCGCCGAATACGACCTCTATGAGGAGGTGGCCAAGTACTACGACCTCTTCTACCACTGCGAGCTGACCCAGGAGCAGTACGACGCCCTGGTGGCCAACTCCATCGGCAAGCGGGACGCCCAGTGAGGTGTGTACGTTGAAAGAACTTTTTGACGCCCTTCGGGCGGCCCTGGACCGGGGGGAGAAGGCCGTCCTGTGCACCATCGTGGCCAGCTCCGGCTCCGCCCCCCGCGGGGCGGGGGCCAAGATGGCCGTCTTTGCCGACGGCTCCGCCCTGGGCACCATCGGCGGCGGGGCGGTGGAGCACAAGAGCCTGGAATACGCCCTGGACCTCCTCCGCTCCGGCGGCTCCGCCCGGGTCCACGCCTTCCGCCTTACCCCCAACGAGGTCCAGGACATCGGCATGATCTGCGGCGGCAACGTGACGGTGGCCTTCCAGGTGCTGGACCGGACCGCCCTTCCCCTGGTGGAAGGGGTGCTGGACGCCCTCTCCCAGGTGGGGGAGGACGTCTGGCTGGTCACCCCGGTGGAGACCGACCTGCCCTGGGGGCTGGGCCTCTGGGACCGGACCCACGGCCTGCGCTTCAGCGCCGGGCCCGACCCGGAGCTGCTGCGGCCCATGCTCCTGCGCCGGGGCGTCCTGCGGAAGGAGTCCCCCTCCTTTTACGTGGAGCCCCTGGTCCAGGCGGGGGTGGTCTACCTCTTCGGCGGCGGCCACGTGGGCCGGGAGCTCTGCCCCGTCCTCTCCCACGTGGGCTTCCGGGTGGTCCTCTTCGACGACCGGCCCCAGGCCGCCCTGCCCGAGCGCTTCCCCCAGGCCGTCCGGATCATTCTGGGGGACTACAAAGACATCTTCCGCCATGTCGCCATCACGGAGCGGGACTACGTGGTCATCATGACCCCCGGCCACCAGAGCGACTTTGAGATCCTCAGCCAGGTCCTCACCACCCCCGCCACCTACGTGGGCTGCATCGGAAGCCGCCACAAGGTGGCCGCCACCCGGCAAAAGCTGGCCGAGCTGGGCTTCACGCCCTCCGACATGGACCGGGTCCACTCCCCCATCGGCCTGCCCATCGGCGGGGAGACGCCGGAGGAGATCGCCATCTCCATCGCCGCCGAGATGATCGCCCACCGCTCCGGCCTGGGCTGAGGGGACACCATGGAGGGAGGAAAAAAGATCCGCTCGGTGGACAAGGCCATGGTGTTGCTGGAGCTGCTGGGGGAGAGCCGGACCCCTCTGACCCTCTCGGAGCTGGAGCGGCGCTCCGGCATCCCCAAGAGCACCATCCACGGCCTGCTGTCCACCATGCGGGAGCACCACATGGTCTCCCAGCAGCCCGACGGCCGCTATTGCCTGGGGCTGCGGCTCTTTGAGCTGGGCTGCGCCCTCAGCGCCTCCTGGGATGTGACCACGGTGGCGGCCCCCTACCTGGCCCGGCTTTCGGCGGCCACGGGGGCCACCGCCTTTCTCTCCGCCCGCAGCGGCGGGGAGGCGGTGACCCTGGACCAGTCCAGCCAGGGGAGCGGCCTGCAGGTCGTCTCGGAGCCCGGCTGCCGTCTGCCCCTCTGCTGCACCGCCCAGGGAAAGCTCTTCCTGGCCTACTGCCCCTCCGAGGCCGAGCGGACCCGGCTCCTCCGGGTCCACCCGCCCATGCCCCACACCCCCCACACCATTCTCGACCCCGCCGCCCTGGCGGAGGAGCTGCGGGACATCCGGACCCGGGGCTACGCCGTGGAGGACGGGGAGTACCGCATTGGTCTGCGGGGAGTGGCGGCCCCCATCTTCGGCCTGGACGGGGACCTGCGCTGCGCCCTGGGGGTGACGGGGCTCTTCCGGCGGACCACCGCCCCGGAATTTACCCTGGCCACCCGCCTGGCGGTGGAGTACGCCGCCCAGATCACCGCCGAGCTGAGCGCCCCAAGGGGCTGACGCCCGGCGCGCCGGACACAAAAAGACCCGCCGCGGGACTTCGGTTCCGCGGCGGGTCTCGCTTATCGAAAAACCTCCGTGAGGCAGCCTGCACCCCACCGGCGGTTTCTCTCCCGGCGGCTTGCTCCCTGTTTGTTCTTTCTGGCTCAACTCCCTGATTTTTACTTTCCCGCTTGCCTTGCAAGGGCTTTTGTGCTATATTATAGAATAATATAGGTATAGGCGCGCGCTCCCCCGGAGCTCACCTGCCGGTGGAGTAATTGTGAGGTGATGTCGCATGTGCCAACCACGTTGCTTATATGTCACGCTGCTGGGCAGCTTCTCTATGCGCCTTTCTCAGGACGGCCGGGAACGGACCGTCACCGAGCAGGAGAGCACCTCCCGGCGGCTGTGGACCTTTCTGCAATATCTCCTCACCTATTCCGCGCGAAACGTCACTCAGGAGGAACTCATTGAGGTCCTGTGGGGCGACAGCGACATCTCCGACCCCGTCAACACCCTCAAAACCCTCCTGCACCGGGCCCGCAATATGCTCGAGTCCCTGGGTCTCCCGGACGGCAAGCGGGTCCTCCTCTACCGCCGGGGCGTCTACTCCTGGTCCCCGGAGCTAAATCTCCAAACCGATATCGACGAATTCGACCGGCTGTCCGCCCAGTTCTCCGCCGCCTCCCGCTCTCCGGAGGGCCTGGACGCCGCCATCCGGGCCGTGGCCCTCTATCAGGGGGATTTCCTCCCCTCCGCCTCTGGAAGCCCCTGGGCCATCTCCCTGCGCACCCACTACCACAGCCGCTTCCTCCAGCTTTGCGGCGAGGCCGCCAATATCCTCCAGAGCATGGGCAGTTCAGACCGGGCCCTGGAGCTGGCCCGGGCCGCCACCGCCATGGACCCCTACGACGAGCCCTCCCACCTCCTCTACATGGAGCTGCTCTCCGCCTCCGGCGCCCAGCAGGCCGCCATCCAGCACTATACATACGTGACCAAGCTCTTCATGGACCAGCTGGGGGTCGCCCCCTCCGAAGAGATGGTCCAGCTCTACCGCTCCCTCTCCAAATCCACCGAGGGTCTGGAGCTGGATCTGCGGGTGGTGCGGGAAGAGCTGTTGGAAAAGGACGAGCAGGCCGGGGCTTTCTTCTGTGAATACGCCGTCTTTCAGGATATCTACCGCCTGGAGGCCAGGATCGCCCGCCGCACCGGCCAGGTGATCGAGCTGGTCATGATGACCCTGTTGGGGAAACAGGGCCACCGCCTGACCCCGAGCGACGCCGCCTCCTCTATGTCCGACCTGCGGTCGGCCATCCACTCCAGCCTGCGCTCCGGCGACATCTTTACCCGTTCCAGCCCCATCCAGTTTCTCATCCTGCTCCCCTCCGCCAGCTACGAAAACGCCGTCAAGGTCTGCCAGCGGATCCTTGCCGCCTTCTCCCAGACCTCCGGCGGGCGGATCTCCACCCCCAGCTACAGCCTGCTGCCGGTGCTCCCCTACAAGGAGGACAAAGGCGAAGATTTTCAGCCCTTCCATCGGTTTACCACGGGCTGAATTTGGCGGGCAACGTTCCCCAATACCCCTGCAAAATACAAATTTGATCCCGGATCGCTATTTTGCGGTCCGGGATCATTTTTAGATGGTGTATTTGGGGAACAATCGATTTCGCGGCAGACCCTTTTGTCCATGCCCGGCCGTCGGAGGCATATCCCCCTGTCAGTCCGGTCCGGCCCCGCCCGGCCCCAGCAGCAGCGGCTGGAGCTGCCGGCCCTGGAGGGCGGCGTCCACCGTGTCGTTGATCTTTGTGAAGTCGGCCACCAGAGAGGTGGGCTTTCCCTCCGGATCATCCTGGCGGAAGGGGACGAAGTAGACGTGCTTCTTGTCCAGCAGGGCGGCGATGTTCTTGGCCGAGCCCGCCAGACCGTCGTTGGTGGACACCGCCACCACCACCGGCCGGCCGTTGCGCCACATGGCCTTGGCCGCCATGGTCACCGCCGTGTCGCTCAGGCCGCCGGCCAGCCGGGCCAGGGTGCTCCCCGTACAGGGAGCGATGATCAGCACATCCAACAGCTTCTTGGGGCCGATGGGCTCGGCCTTGGGGATGGTGTCGATGACCCGTTTGTCGCAGATGCGCTCCATGTCCCGGAGAAATTCGTGGGCGGGCCCGAACCGGCTGTCGGTCCCGGCGCTCTTCTCCGAGACGATGGGGGTCACGTCCCCGTATCTGGCCTTGGCCCGCTCCAGGGCGGGCAGGGCCTGATCGTATGTACAAAAGGACCCGCAAAAGGCGAATCCCACCCGGATCTGCTCCATGCTCATGCTCCTAACTCACATAGAATGTGGGAAATGGTGTCCCGGAGGATCTTCCCCGCCGTGACGGGGGCCACCTTGCCGGGGAGGGAGAGGGCCCAGATCACCCGCACCCCCAGCGCCGCCGCCGCCTCCAGGTCCACCCCGCCGGGGCGGGAGGCCAGGTCGATCACCAGGCAGTCCGGCTCCAGCTGCTCCAGGCGGCGGGCGTCCAGCACCCGGGCGGGGACGGTGTTCACCACCAGGTCGTAGGCACACAGGCCCCCGTCCAGCCCCTCCAGGGGCTCCGGGGCGTAGCCGTATGCCTCCGCCCAGGCAAGGTCCGCCCACTTCCGGGCGGCCACGCTGACCCGCGCCCCCAGGGCCCGAAAGCGGTGGGCGGTCAGCTTCCCCACCCGGCCGAAGCCCACCACCAGCACCCGGGCGCCGTGGAGGGTGATGGGCAGCTCCTCCATGGCCAGCTGCACCGCCCCCTCGGCGGTGGGGACGGCGTTGGCCACCGCCAGCTCCTCCCGCTGGAAGTAATCGAAGAGCCGCAGGCCCCGCTCCCGCGCCAGCTCCAGCAGCTCCGGCGACGCCCGGCCGGCGCACACCACCTGCCCCGGCCGCAGGACGTCCAGCACCTCGGCCAGCTCCGGCCGCCGCCTGGAGAAGGGGGCGTTGAGCCGCCCGTCCTCCCCCGCCGCCGGCAGAGGCAGCACCACGCAGTCGGCCAGCCGGGCCAGAGACAGGCCGGCCGCCGGCTCGGGCGCCCCCTCCGCCTCCTCCAGGGCCCAGGTGTGGACCGTGTGGCCCTCCTCCCCCAGGAGCTGGGCCAGCCGTACCTGCCGCAGGTCGCCTCCCACCACCCAGATGTTCCACTCGTTCCTCATGCTTCTCCCCTCCATGTTCCGTCTGGGCCATCCTATTCCCGCCCCCGGGAAAGGGTGACGGCGGGTCATTGACAGACTGGAGGGCAGCGGATACAATAGGAGAGTACGAGCCCCCATCCGGGCCATTTGGGAAGGAGCGTCCACTTATGCTGTTTGCAGACTACCAGCGCTACCAATATGCCCGCAGCCCCCTCATCGAGGTCATCTGCCAGCTGCGGTTCCCCACCATCCTCTCCATCAACACCGCCGAGCCCGCCGACTTCCAGGAGGCCATCCGCCAGGACTTCCCCCGGTACGCCGCCCGGAAGGAGCAGGGACCTCCCAAGCTGGTGGGGGCCGGCGGTCCCAACCCCAAGGTGGAGCCCCAGAGCCCCATCACCAACCACAGCTTCGTCTCCGCCGACGGCTTCTGGAAGATCAACCTCACCAAGGACTTCATCGCCCTGTCCACCCTGCGCTACACCCGCTGGGAGGACTTCGCCCTCCGGCTGGACAAGCCCCTGGCCCAGTTCATCCAGGTCTACCAGCCCGCCTTTTTCCAGCGGCTGGGCCTGCGGTACGTGAACGCCATCTCCAAAAAGCGGTTGGGTCTCACCGACCTCCTCTGGGACGACCTGATCCGCTCCCCCTACCTGGGCATCCTGGGGGAACCCGACGTGGATGAGACCAAGGTGGGCCGCTCCTCCGTGGACACCGAGATCGCCCTGGACGGCGGCGTGCGGATGAAGGTCCACGCCGGTCCCGGCCTCATCAACGGCGGCAAGCAGGACCCGGAGCCCAAGTTCATCCTGGACGGGGACTTCTCCCACAGCGGGGAGCTCTCCGCCGAAAAGCTCCCCGCCGCCCTGGAGGAGCTCCACCGCTACGCCGTGCGTTTCTTCCACGGGGCCATCCTGCCCGAGCTCCACGAGGCCATGGGCCCTGCCCCCATGGCCGAATAGACAGACAAAAAGACGGCCGGCAGGGGCTCCGCCCCTCTCCGGCCGTCTTTCCGCGCTCACTGTTTGCCCTTGGTCAGGTCCTTTTCAAAGCAGATGAGGATCTCCCGCCGGAAGCCCTCGAAAAAGAACTCGGTCTCCCCCGCCAGGCGGTAGCCCAGCTTGGGGTAGAAGGCGGCGGCGGGGGCGTTGCCCTCGTAGGTGTCCAGCCGCATAGCCCGGCAGCCCTTACCCACCGCCAGCCCCTCGGCGAAGGCCACGAACCGCCGGCCCCAGCCGCCGCCGGCGGCGTCCGGGTGGATGCACAGGGTGTGGATGACCAGCACCTCCTTGGGCTTGGCCGCCACCGTCCAGGGGATCTTGGCGTACTCCTCCGGCTGGACCTGGT
>DXDV01000162.1 GCA_019115345.1 Candidatus Intestinimonas stercorigallinarum
AGCTCCAGCCCTCGGGCAGGTCCCCGGTCACCAGTAGCCTCCGGGACAGGTTGTCGTACTGCCGGGCGATGAGCGTTCCGTCGTTTTTGATCTGCCAGTCGTTGAATATGAGCATAAATCGACCTCCTCAGTTTTGGTTCCGGGCCGCCGGCATGTCCGGCAGCTGCGTGTCCCGTTGTTCCATGATCCCCTCCTATCCCCGCGCGCCGCCCTTCTCCGGGAAGGGGTCCTCCCCGCCGGCGCCGTCCTCCGGGAACCGGACCTGGCATCCGGCGAACTCCCACCCGTAGCGCCGGTCGAGGTCCCCGGTCCCCGACTTGTAAAAGCGCCGGGAGGTCTCGTCAAACGTGAGCCCGATCTGCTTCCGGACGCCGTAGAAGCGGTTTTTCAGAATGTTGAGCACCGTCTGACCCTGCCCCTCCTCCCCCTTTTGGGTCCGCTCCAGGGCGAACACGTTGTCGGCAAGGTTGGTGATGTCCCCAATGCCCCCCACGTCGTCCGCCGCCAGGTGCTTCTGGTCGGTCTTTCTCGGATGGGCCACCAGGTGGACGTGGACCCCATTGGACCGGGCGAAGGTGGCCAGGTCGTTGACAAAAGCCGACTGGGCCCGGTAGAAGTCGGCGTCCCTGGTCCCCTTGAACCGGGCCGTCATGATGTTGTCCACCAGAAAGACCTTCGCCCCGTACCAGCGGTGGGCGTAGCCGAAGAGCCGCAGGATGTTGGCCGCGTCGTGGACGGTGCTCTTCCCGATGTCGTAGAGGAAGAACCGGCGGCGGTACCACTCGTCGATCCGGGGCTGGACCAGCGGGGAGACCATGGGGACCAGCTTCCCGCTGCTCCTGTCCTTTTCCCTGCGGATGTGCTCCGGCCCGGCGGCCTGGAGGCTGGTCCAATACTTGAACTTCCAGGCCGGCAGCTCCCCGGAGTAGGCGCAGACCGCGGCGTCCTGGTCCAGGGCCTCCAGCAGGAGCTGGCTGAGCAGGGTGCTCTTGCCCTCCCCCCGGCGGCCCGTCCACACGGACAGCTCCCCCATGAGAAAGCCCCCGATGGCCTGGTCCAGGTTGGGGATGCCGGAGCGCACCTTGGGCATTTGGGCGACGTCCGGCTGGCCCACGTCGGCCAGGTCCAGCAGGCCGTAGACCGGCAGCTCCACCACGTCCAGGAGGATCTGCTCCATGGCCTTGGGGCCGAAGGTGTCCCGCAGCGCCTGGACGGTGGAGCAGCCCCGGAAGGCCTGGTCCTGGGCCACCGATACCGGGATGACGGTGAGCCGCCGCCGGATCTCCTCCACCATCACCGCCCGGCGCTCCCGGTCGGGGCAGACCACCACCAGGTGCTCAAACCGGGAGACGAAGGCCTCGCACCTGGTCAGGTCCTCCCATCTGGCGCCGGCGGCCAGGCAGACGGCGTTGATCTGGATGGCCAGCACGCTCTCCGGGCTGTCGCAGAACCACAGGCCCCGGGGCTGGGCCGGGTCCAGGAACATGGGGTCGTAGACCAGGTACTGGCTCACGTCGGGGAGGTCACTCCACATCCCAGCGTCCCTCCCCTCCCCGGTCCGCGGGCTTGTCTCGGGCCCTGGGCGGATAGACGGTGATCCAGCCCCGGGAGGCCGCCAGGCTGAGCATGTCCAGCCGCGCCTCGTCGCTGCCCCCGGAGAAGCGGTCCAGCCGGTTGAGAATGGCCTTGTAGGCCGTGGGGGCATGTCTGGCCTTCTTCTCCTCCATCCGGGCGGAGACGAAGTTCTCCAGCTCGGCCCGCAGGGTGGGCGGCTTTCCCTCCGCCCATGCTTCGAGCAGGGCCCTGGACGCCTCCGGGATCTCCGCCCTCTCCGCCTTCCGTCTCCTGGGCTTCTCCTCCGGGGGACCATAGGGGGTATTTAACTGGTAAGTAACTGTTTCCTTATTACATTTCACCGTTTGGGGAACTGGTGCGCACGGTTCGGTGAGATCCATTTCCCCCTTTGGTGAAATGGGAGGCGCGCCTTCCCCATACGCCTCCAAAACCTTGTCGCCCAGGGCATACCACAGGGTGCGGTCGGTCTTGTCCTCGCTGAAATTGCCCGTGAGGAGGGCCCCCGCCTCCTTCAGACCGGCCACGATCCGCTCGATCTGCCGCCTGCTCCAGAAGGGAAAGACCTCCGCGAGGGCCTTCCTGGTGTTGTAGGTCCAGTACCGCCCCTCGTGGAGGTGGCGGCCGTTGGCCCGGTTCTTGGCGATCCAAAAGGCCATGCAGTGGAGGAAGATGGCCCCGTCCACCCCGTACTCCGCCGCCAGCTCGGCCCGGAAATGGTATTCGATCATCTGCGCCGCCTCCGATTCTCCCGGCAATAGCCGTCCGCTCTGTGCCCGCGCCGTCACGCCCTGTCCAATGCGTGCCGGACAAAGCCGAACGCCTGGTATCTCAGGGCGCGCAAGGCCGAATGCCTTTGCCCGATGCGCGGACCGATCCCGCATCGACAGCCGGCCGGTGCGATCTCTTTTCACCCATAGGAGCAACCGGGGGATTTGTTGCACGTTTTCGTGCATCTAACGCAAAAAAATTTTTAAAAATATGGCCGTGGGGACGGCTTTCCCCTTCGAGACGGGCCGCCGTCTCACGGAGGTCTCCCGAAAAAGGGAGACTGGGCCCCTTCCGGCCCTTCCTCAGCTCTTTCCGCCGGGGCGCGGGGTCTGTACGATTTGGGCCTCCGCCCGCCCCGCTCAGCCCAGTCTATGCCCGCGCGCTTCCGCCGGCGCCGCCGTTGGAAAAGATTGTGCCTTGCCCCGGGCGGGAAAAATGGTTACAATTTGGTTACAACTTTCCCAAGGAGGACCGACCATGAAACGACTATTTGTGAGCCTGGCCCTGGGCCTTTCCCTGACGCTGACGCCCCCTCTGGCGGCGGGGGAGGTGACCGTGGACGGCCGGGCGGTGGAGGCCGCCGCCACCGTCCGGGAAAACACCACCTACGTCTCCCTCCGGGCGGTGGTCCAGGCCCTGGCCCCCGAGGCCGGCATCCAGTGGACCGGCAGCTGCGCCCTGGCGGAGGGGGAGGACTTCACCCTCACCGCCCAGCCGGGGAACTGCTGGCTGGAGGTCAACGGCAGGGCCCTCTACGTCCCCCAGGGGGTGCTGCTGGAGGAGGGCCGGACCCTGGTGCCGGTGCGGGTGCTGGCCCAGGCCCTGGGCGCGGCGGTGGACTGGGACAGCGCCACCGGTGAGGTGACCGTCACCTCCGGGACGGGAGAAGTCCCCACCGGGTCGGAGGTCTACGACGCCGGCGACCTCTACTGGCTCTCCCGCATCATCTCCGCCGAGAGCCGGGGGGAGCCCCTCCTGGGCAAGCTGGCGGTGGGCAACGTGGTCCTCAACCGGGCGGCCCACCCCGACTTTCCCGACACCATCTACGACGTGATCTTCGACAGCCGCTGGGGGGGCCAGTTCGAGCCGGTCCGCAACGGCGCCATCTACGACGAGCCCACGGAGGAGAGCGTCCTGGCGGCCAAGCTGGTGCTGGAGGGGGCCAGCGTGGCGGGGGACAGCCTCTATTTCCTGGCCCCCGCCCTCACCGACGACCACTGGATCATGGACAACCGGGACTATGTGGCCACCATCGGCGTCCACTGGTTCTATCGCTGACTCACTGCCCGGCGATGCGCTCGGCCAGGTCGTTGAGGTAGACCCAGCGGTCCATCTTCTCCTCCAGCGCCGCCTCCTTTTCGGCGGCCCTGAGGACGGTTCCTTTTCGCCTCATCCTAATAAAGAACGCCCCCCGGCACGGAGCCGGGGGGCGATGCTACGTTTTGAAGGCGAAAAACCGCTGTCCGAAGTAATTCAACACGGTGTAGAGCCCCATGCCCACCAGCTTGGAGAGCCGCTCCCACCAGATGGCCGGGAAGGGCTGGAACGGGGCCAGCCCTCCCATCACCAGCCGGGCCAGGCCGTAGCCCGCCGCGTAGCACGCCGCCACGTTGACGGCGAACTTCACCGCCGCCTTCCACAGCACCTCGTCGCTGTGGAAGGTGAAGCGCTTGTTGAGGAAAAAGCTCAT
>DXDV01000163.1 GCA_019115345.1 Candidatus Intestinimonas stercorigallinarum
AAAACTAATTTTAATCAAAATATAGTTAAATTTCAAAATAATTTATAAAACGAAAACTATTTTTACGTATTTTTTATTTGTACTGCTTTTTTGAGGGGAAAACAAGAAATTTGTATTGTTTAATGAAACAAAAATGTCATTTATACGGATAAATTATTGACATGCTTTTCCAAGGGGAGTATACTGCATACATGAAGTCCGGCAGGCAAGCTCTGGAGAGCCTCCGGCAAAAAACGAAGAAATGGAGAGATCAACAATGAAAAGAAAGCTCCTCGCTCTGACGCTCGCTCTTGCAATGGGCCTCTCCCTGGCTGCCTGCGGCGGCGACACCGCCGAGACCACCGCTCCCGCCGAGACCGGCGCCGTGGAAGCCACCACTCCCGCCGAGACCGGCGACGACGTGATCACCGTGGGCTTCGCCCAGGTGGGCCACGAGTCCGACTGGCGCACCGCCTCCACCAAGTCCGCTCAGGACGTGTTCTCCGCTGAGAACGGCTACGAGCTGGCCTTCGTGGACTGCGACAACGACTCCGCCACCCAGCTCTCCGCCGTGCGCAACTTCATCCAGCAGGGCGTGGACTACATCATCATCGACCCCATCGTCTCCACCGGCTGGGACGCCGTGCTGACCGAGTGTGAGGACGCCGGCATCCCCGTCATCGTCATCGACCGCACCATCGACGACTCCGACAAGTACGTCTCCTGGGTGGGCTCCGACTTTAAGGTCGAGGGTCTGGCCTGCGGCGAGTGGCTGAAGGCCTATGCCGCCGACAAGGGCATCACCGAGATCAACGCCCTGGTCATCGAGGGCTCCGTGGGCGCCTCCGCCACCATCGGCCGTACCGAGGGCTTCAAGGAGATCGCCGACCGCGAGGGCTGGACCATTCTCGACTCCCAGTCCGGCGACTTCACCGAGGCCGGCGGCCAGGAGGTCATGGAGTCCTACTGCCAGAGCTATGCCGGTCAGTTCAACGTGGTCATCTGCCAGAACGACAACGAGGCCGCCGGCGCTATGACCGCCATGGATAACGCCGGTGTCACCTACGGCGTGGGCGGCGACGTGATCCTGGTCTCCTTCGACGCCAACAAGCCCTATGTCCAGATGGTCATGGACGGCAAGATCAACGCCAACTTCGAGTGCAACCCCATGGCCGCCCCCACCGTTGCTGAGATCATCCAGCAGCTGGAGGCCGGCGAGACTCCCGAGAAGGAGATCTACGTCACTGAGTCCTGGTTCGCCGCTGAGGACAACGTGACCAGCATCACCGTCAACGGTGAGGAGCAGCCCGTGATCCATGTCACCCAGGAGGTCCTGGACGCCCGTCCTTACTGATCGCCCTTTGTGACAACTTGACAGCATAACTTTCCAGGGAGGGCCCCGGTATGTCCCGGGACCCTCCCATGTCATTTCTAGGAGAGGTGATCGGCTTTGGAAGAAAACATCGTATTGACAGCCCGCGGGATCTCCATGACCTTCCCCGGCGTGAAGGCCCTGGACAATGTGGACTTCACCCTCCGCAAGGGTGAGATCCACGCCCTGATGGGGGAGAACGGAGCGGGCAAGTCCACCCTCATCAAATGCCTCACCGGCATCAACGACTTTGAGGCCGGCGAGATCCGGGTGGCCGGCATCGACGGCCCCGTGAAGAACCGCAACACCCAGGACGCCCAGAGGGTGGGCATCTCCACCGTGTATCAGGAGGTCAACCTGTGCCCCAACCTGAGCGTGGCGGAGAACCTGTACATCGGCCGGGAGCCCATGACCCCCTTCCACACCATCGACCGGCGCGCCATGAACAAGAAGGCCGACGAGCTGGTCAAGCGCCTGGACATCAAGGTGGACGTGGCCCAGAACCTGGAGAACTACTCCCTGGCCATCCAGCAGATGATCGCCATCGCCCGGGCGGTGGACATGGACTGCAAGGCCCTCATCCTGGACGAGCCCACCTCCTCCCTGGACGACAGCGAGGTGGAGAAGCTCTTCAAGATGATGCTCCAGCTCAAGGAGCAGGGGGTGGGCATCGTCTTTGTCACCCACTTCCTGGAGCAGGTCTACGCCGTCTGCGACCGGATCACGGTGCTGCGCAACGGTACCCTGGTGGGTGAGTACCCGGTGGCCGAGCTGCCCCGCGTGAAGCTGGTGGCGGCCATGATGGGCAAGGACTTCGACGACCTGGCCTCCATCAAGCCCGAGGGCTTCACCTATGACGCCGAGGCCCCCCTGGAGATCGAGGCCCGGGGCCTCAGCCACAAGGGCACCATCAAGCCCTTCGACCTGGACATCCACAAGGGGGAGGTCATCGGCCTCACCGGCCTGCTGGGCTCCGGCCGCAGCGAGCTGGCCCGGGCCATCTACGGCGCCGACAAGGCCCAGACCGGCACCCTGAAGGTGGAGGGCAAGGACGCCAAGATCAGCCAGCCCATCGACGCCATGAACCTGGGCATGGGCCTGCTGCCCGACGACCGGAAGGCCGAGGGCATCATCGGCGACCTGTCGGTCCGGGAGAACATCATCCTGGCCCTCCAGGCCAAGCGGGGCATGTTCAACCAGCTCTCCCGGGCCAAGCAGGAGGAGATCGCCGACCGGTACATCGACCTCCTCCAGATCAAGACGGCCAGCCGGGAGACCCCCATCAAGCAGCTCTCCGGCGGCAACCAGCAGAAGGCCATCCTGGCCCGGTGGCTGGCCACCGACCCCAACTTCCTGATCCTGGATGAGCCCACC
>DXDV01000164.1 GCA_019115345.1 Candidatus Intestinimonas stercorigallinarum
GAGTCGAAGCAGTTGGTGAGCTCCTGGGGACAACCCTTCAGATGAGCGATTCGCAACCTGCTTTGGATACGCTTGTTCATTTTCTTCTGGTATTCCGGCTCCACAACATGCGCACCATGGAGTACCAGACCCCCCGGAAGCAGCGGGAGAAGGCCCTGGAGACCATGGAGATCTACGCCCCCATCGCCCACCGGCTGGGCATGCAGAAGATCAAGTGGGAGCTGGAGGACCTCTCCCTCCAGTACCTGGACCCGGTGGGCTACCAGGAGATCGCCGACGAGCTCCTCCGCCGCTCCTCCGCCCACGAGGAGTTCATGGCCAGCATCCAGCAGAAGATCCAGGACCGGCTGGCGGAGGAGGGCATCCAGGCCACGGTGTACGGCCGGGTGAAGCACATCTACTCCATCTACCGCAAGATGTTCGCCCAGAACAAGACCCTGGACGAGATCTTCGACCTCTACGCCTTCCGGGTCATCGTGGAGGACACCACCGAGTGCTACAACGTCCTGGGCTGCATCCACGACCTCTTCAAGCCGGTGCTGGGCCGGTTCAAGGACTATATCGGCACCCCCAAGCCCAACGGCTACCAGTCCCTCCACACCACGGTCATCGGCCGGGAGGGCATCCCCTTCGAGGTGCAGATCCGCACCTGGGACATGCACCACACCGCCGAGTACGGCATCGCCGCCCACTGGAAGTACAAGCAGGGCCTGGCCAACGACAAGCTGGGCACCGAGGAGGCCTTCGAGTGGGTCCGCAAGCTGCTGGAGAGCCAGCAGGACACCGAGGCCGAGGAGTACGTCCGCACCCTGAAGGTGGACCTCTTCGCCGACGAGGTCTTTGTCTTTACCCCCCGGGGGGACGTGGTCAACCTGCCCGCCGGGGCCACCCCCATCGACTTCGCCTACAACATCCACTCCGCCGTGGGCAACGCCATGACCGGGTGCAAGGTCAACGGGCGGATCGTCACCTTCGACTACCAGCTCCAGTCCGGCGACATCGTGGAGGTCATCACCTCCAAGTCGGCCCACGGCCCCAGCCGGGACTGGATGAAGATCTGCAAGTCCAACGAGGCCCGCAACAAGATCAAGCAGTGGTTCAAGAAGGAGCGCCGGGAGGAGAACATCGTCACTGGCCGGGGCATGTTCGAATCGGCCCTGAAGCAGGCCGGCATCCCTCTGGCCTCCATCACCGGGGAGGAGATCCTGCCCCACATCCTCAAAAAGGTGGGGGCGGGCACCCTGGACGACCTCTATGCCGCCATCGGCTACGGCGGCATGACGGCCCAGAAGGCGGTCAACCGCATCAAGGACGAGCTGCTCCGCCTCACCCGGGACAAGAGCGAGAAGGCGGCCGCCGAGCGCCTGGCCAGCCAGGCCACCTCCCCCCAGCTCTCCGCCCCCGCCAAGCTCATCCCCGGCGCCCGCCGCAGCGAGTCGGGCATCATCGTGGAGGGGCTGGACAACTGCCTGGTGAAGTTCGCCAAGTGCTGCACTCCGGTGCCGGGGGACCCGGTGGTGGGCTTCATCACCCGGGGCTTCGGCGTGTCGGTCCACCGGGCCGACTGCCCCAACGCCCACCCGGACAAAAGAAAGCCGGAGGAGGCCGGCCGCTGGGTGAAGGTCTCCTGGGGGGAGAGCGATCAGATCGCCTACGAGACCTCCCTGGAGATCTCCGCCAAGGACCGGGACGGCCTGGCCCTGGACGTGACCATGGCCCTCACCGCCGCCAAGGTGAAGGTGCGCAACTTCTCCGCCCGCAGCCTCCCCGACGGCTACGCCCTGGTGACGGTGCTGCTGGAGGTCAGGGACCGCGCCGAGCTCACCGGCCTCATCAACAAGCTGGGGCAGATCTCCGGCGTCTATCAGGTCAAGCGGGCCTCCGGCTGACCGGAGCGCCGCCCCGGCGCATAGGATGCACCGGAGGGCGGGCGGCCACAGGCCGCCCCTACCCCATGCCCACATCCGTTTCCGTAGGGGCGGCCTTTGGCCGCCCACCCTCAACCAAGGAGCGCGTATTTATGACAGAGAGAGAAACCAAGCTGGAGCGGATCTTGTCCGACGCCTTCCGGGGCGGAGAGCTCCGCCGCCGGGAGCTGCGGCTCACCGTCCGGGAGGCGGCCTACATCCGCCGCCGTCTGCCGGTGCGCCTGGTCCCCCTGGGGCCCGGCGGAGACAAGACCTGGTATGAGATCATCTTTCAGGGAGCTGAGCAGTGATGGAGACTTCCTTCCTCCCCCTCCTCTTTGGCGGGGACATCAACGTATACAGCATGGCCCGGGCCTTCCATGAGGCCTACGGCATCCGCTCCACCGCCTACGGCAAGTACGCCACCGGCGTGTGCTATGAGAGCGCCATCCTGGACTACCGGGTGTGCCCCCAGAACGAGGACGGGCCCACCTTCTACGACAACGTGTGTAAATTCGCCCGGGCCAATCCGGACAAGACGGTGCTGGTCATCGGCTGCGGGGACAGCTACGTGAAGCTGGCGGCCCGGTACAAGGACCGCTTCCCCCCCAACGTGATCGCCCCCTATCCCGGCCCGGAGCTCATGGAGGCGCTCACCGACAAGGAGCGTTTCTACCAGCTGTGCGGCAAGTACGGCATCGACTGCCCCGCCACCTTCGTCTACCGCCGGGAGATGGGCCGCGACTTCGACCTGCCCTTCGAGCCCCCCTATATCTGCAAGCCGGCCAACGGCGTCCACTACTGGGAGCACGACTTCCCCGGCAGCCAGAAGGTCTACCGCCTGGAGAGCCGGGCCGAGCTGGAGGCCACCCTGGACAAGGTCTACGCCGCCGGCTACCCCGACGCCATGATCATCCAGGAGCTTATCCCCGGGGACGACAGCTTCATGCGGGTACTCACCTGCTACTCCGACGAGCATGCTCAGGTGAAGCTCATGTGCCTGGGCCACGTCCTCCTGGAGGAGCACACCCCCCACGGCATCGGCAACCACGCCGTCATCATCACCGAGCCCGCCGACGCCCTGGCCGGACCGTTCCGGGCCCTGCTGGAGGGGGAGGGCTTCACCGGCTTTTCCAACTTCGACCTCAAGTACGACCAGCGGGACGGTAAGTTCAAGGCCTTTGAGCTCAACGCCCGCCAGGGCCGGAGCAACTACTATGTCACCGGGGCGGGGCACAACCTGGCCCGGCTGCTGGTGGACGACCGGGTGGAGCGCAAGGAGCTGGAGCCCGTTGTCACCCGGAACCGCTCTTTGTGGATGGTGGTCCCCCGGAAGGTGGCCTTTGACTACACCCCCAAACGCTACCACCAGGAGCTGCGGGCCCTCATCCGGGCGGGGGCGGTGACCAACCCCCTGCTCTACGGCCCCGACGCCGCCCCCAAGCGGCGGCTGCGCCTGGCCAAAAACCAGCTGGGCCACTTCCTCAAGTTCCGGAAGTACTACCACCGGCCCGACGGATCTTCACAGTAATGCGCACGGAACAAAGCCGAACGCCTTGAACGCCAAGGCTTTTGGACAATTTCGCCCAAAAACCCCGCACCTTCCACCGGTGCGTCTGAACGCACCAGGGGAAATACGCATTGCAGCAATGGCTGAATTCCATAAAAGCGGCTCTTGTGCGCCGCTTTTATGGAATTGCGCGGCTGCCGCCGCGGGGATAAACCGCTTTGCGGTTTATCCAGCAGACATTACAGTAATTGAGGGATACATTTGACGACGACTGACATCTTTGACTCCCGGGACCCCCGGTGCAAGACCCCCTACGGGGCGGTGGCCTCCGGCGTCCCGGTCACCCTCACCCTCCGTCCGCCCCGGCGGGCGGGGTGGTCCCGGGCCTTTCTCCGGGCCCGGTTCGAGTTCCTGGACAACGCCGTCCGCACCCTGCCCATGCCCTGGACGGGGCTGGACGGAGACCGGGACCTCTTCTCCTGCACCTTGGAGACGGCGGGCTATCTGGGCCTGGTGTGGTACTCCTTCCGCCTGGAGCGTCAGGATGGGCAGGGCGTGGAGCTCCCCGAGCGGCAGCTCACCGTCTACGACGGCACGGCGGAGGTCCCCGACTGGTTCGGGGAGGGGGTCACCTACCAGATCTTCCCCGACCGCTTCCGCCGCACCGCCGTTCCCGACCCCACCGGCATGGTGGGGGGCCGCAGCGTCCACACCGGCTGGTTCGAGGAGCCGGTGTGGCGGCCCGACGAGCGGGGCGAGGTCCGCAACCGGGACTTCTTCGGCGGCTCCCTGGCGGGGGTGATGGAGAAGCTGGACTACCTCCAG